>NZ_JALJYG010000002.1 GCF_024170505.1 Methanocalculus alkaliphilus | reverse complement strand
AACGATCTTCACCTCGAACAAATCGTTTGGTAACTGGGGGGAGATCTTCCAGGATCAGGTAATTGCCGCAGCACTTCTGGATCGAATCCTGCATCATTGTAGAACAGTGAATATCCGGGGAGAGAGTTATCGTATGAAAGACAGAAAGAGCCACAAATTATGGGTGAACAAGCATGAATCGGCAGAATAGAGGTTTCCTAATATATGACAGAGAATTGACGATAGGTTTAAGTGGGGTGGGGAGAATTATTCCGACGAAGTTGGGGATTTCTAGACCGACGTTGACAGAGGTACTTGATGCGGGGGATATCCTCTTCGTTGATAATTCACATAGAGTATTTACGAACTCTGATGTGACAACAATATTTCTTGACATTTTACCGATTTTAAAGAAAGGAGTTCTTGTTCAATTTCATGATATTTTTCTTCCATTTGATTATCCAGAGGAGTGGAGTAAGAGATATTATTCTGAACAATATATATTAGGTGCATATCTTCTTGGTGGCGGAAAAGACATTGATATCCTTCTTCCAAATTTTTATATATCGAATAAACCACAATTACATCGGATTCTCTCGCAATTTTGGGATGATCCATCTAGTGAGATTATTGAGACACATGGAGGTTCGTTTTGGATAATAAAAAAGTGATTGTAAATTTATTGATAAAAATTTTATAATGTCTCTAAAAGGTATGATATTAAGATTCATTGCATTTTTCATTGATTTCCACAACAATCTACTACTATTACCATCGACCGTACAGCCAGCGCCAAATCTCTTCCATCTTCAGATTGCCCTAATTCCCTCGGCGACATAGCATCCGGCAGCTCAAAAGTGATATACTGGATCTCGTCATCCGACAACGCCCATTGTGGGATGAGGATACTCTTTTCCTGAAGGCCTGGTGTGTCGTACACCCATTCTCCGATTTTCTGCCCATTAACCTGTATTATGACATGCTGTTGATCCAGCGCCCCTCCGCCAAAGTAAGGAGAAGCCAGAATTGTCAGGGTGAGGTCAGTATCCGTATCTTCCATTTGCAGTGCCAAACCAGCCTGGTACCCGCTTGTCCAGGTGAATCCTTCTTCCGGACCTGACCAGCCAGTGAGCTGGTATTGTTGTGCAGTACCGTTTACTCCGAAAATGATGGGGGTGTTAAGTTGGTAAGATGTTAAAGGTATATGGCCTTTTCCCGGTTCATACCTGTGTGTTGTTGGTTCCCATGAATTGATGAGCCAGCTATGACCAACAATCTTATATTTTCTTAAGGTAGGAAGATAGCCGCTATCATATTCCTCTCTAGTACCGATATATCTAAAAAAATATCGCTCTCTAACATCAGATTCATTTATTGAGAAAATAGATTGGCCAGTAAATTCTTGTGACAATTCTAATTCGTCAGCTATTGTTTGTGGAATATCGCCAAGTGCAACTGGTGCATCAGAAATTACCATGTCTCCACTATTATTAAACGGTTTTACGAGTATAAGTGGGATTCCTTGGCTGACAACGCCTTGATTAAAAAAATCGTATGAATCTGAAGGAGTGTGATATCCCAATAAAGAAATATTTATTTCATCTCGGGCACCATGTCCTGAGCTAAAAGCTCCATGATCTGCAACAATAAAAATCATTGATTTGTCATAAATATCACTCTCTTTCATTTTTTTAATTAATTCATATGATATTCTCAAGGATGCCTTTGCCTGCTCCTTGTATCCAGAATGATTAAAGGGGAGTTCTTCAAACTGTAAATTGGCATTCAGTGTCAATGGTGGATGTGGTCCTAAATTATGATAAAACATGAATACTTTCTTTTCATTTGAGACACGGAAGTCGGAAACCAGTGTATTATAGAATACAAGATCGCGAGGGGTGTCACCATCTCTTCCTGATCCGATAAATGGCATAAAGTGGAAATGACGCTTTATAAAATGTGGAACATGTCTGAAGAGAGAGATGTAGTGCAATTCCACAAATTCCTCATGTTTATCAATTAACCGATCTTTCTGTTCATGATGTGGAGAACCAATGTTTGAACTTGTTTGTTCGGAATGAAATACAGTTCTTGCCATCAGAGGATATAAACCAACATAATAACCGTGATCTTTCAACATCAGGGGTATAGATGCATCTAAAAAAGCACTCTTAACATACTCTGATCGAGGAACTGAATTATCATAATATTCCCCTGTTAATATTAGCGTAGGTACAAGATCAGTATGTGGAAATCCACTCACCGCATTCCGATAATACGTAAAACCATCAAACATATCGCGATATTCAGGTTCTTCCTCAATTATCTCCTGGAAGACATCTGATCTGAAAGCATCCAGCACCAGGATAATGACATTCTGTTCAGATGAGAACTCAAACATCGCTTCATCATCATAGCCGATTGCATAGCTCTTCCACTCCGGCTCGTCGGGTGCCTGGTACACCTCGGCAGCGAGCCCTCCTCCCTGGATGACGAGAAGGAGGACGCTGGCAAGTGCGATGTACTTGTAGAAGGAGGGGCCTTTGAAGAGGGCGAGAGCGAGGAGAGCGATCCAGATGGCCGAGTCGATGATCCCGTTGATGAGGTAATCTTCCCAGATGATCGCTCTTCCATCGAGGATGCCATAATCCCAGACCAGGATATGCCCCTGTATCCAGAAGAGCAGGCCGAGTGCAAACACAATGGCAACCGCCCGCTGGTGCACGGTGCCTTTGAGCAGGATCAGGACGATGGCGAGGATGGCTCCCGCTGCAAGAGAGTATGCAACAAAGAGCCAGACAAGGTCAGTATAGTAATAGGGGATCTGCAGGAGATTTGTATAATATAGGTATGACGGGCCGAAGAACAGGAGGGTGACTGATAACAGAAATGATGCTCCAACGGCTGCCTTCACCGTATCTGTGTCGCTGAATCTGCCACGGATGTAATCTTTGTTATTTTTTATTTTATCTTGTATCGTCATTCCTTCCTCCTCATTAAGTACATAATCCTTCCCGAATCCCTGATCGCGCCAGTCTGCTCAATGGTGAAATACTGGCTGAAGGCGTGCTCAAATTCTTCCTGTGAATAGTTATCAAAGATATCCTTTCTACCAGAAAGTAGCCGCTGCACCTGTACATCATCTTTTGGAATAAATTCGATGATGAGAGATCTACCAAGTCCGGAGAAGAATCTGGCAATCATATCAAGGGGCACGTTATTCGAGATGGCAAGGTGGTGAACAAGAGCAAGGGCGAGGATAGTATCCACCGGACCGCGATCGGCAAGCGAGTCACGCTCCCGGTTCTCCCATCCGATTCCCGGACTCGGGTTGGTGAGATCAAGGAGAAGAGGAAGAATACATGGCTGCTCCTGCCGCTGAAGATCCTGATAATTGAGCTCGACACAGGCAGGATCGATATCAAACGCAACAGTCGGAATGCCGCGAGTGCCTGCCAGACGGCTGAACTCTCCCGTATTTGCACCAAAATCCCAGACAGATGACGGCTTGAGAATATACAGGTAATTTTTGACGAGTTCCTGTTTATCTGCAAACCCCTCATCAGAATACGAGTTGTCAGCATAGTAATCACGCCATTCGGTATTCTCCGGAAGCCATTTGAGATCCCTGACCGCATTCATGAGACTGTCGAGAAGACCAAGGTGCCCAATTCTGCTAACATTTGTATGGGCAGGCCTTTGTACAGAGCCTGATGTATCTGCATACTTCTTCTGGCTTCGTGCATGAAGATGGATATGAAGCAGGCTGTGCTTCTTCAGCCAGGATCGTTTCGGAAGGAGTGCACTTGCCAGGTCAAGCGGTACTCCATCAATATAAACTCTGAGCAATTGATTCAGCCTGATATCGGTCTGTTGCATCAGGAGGAGCGGTGCAAGAAAATGCTGGCAAAACTGCCGGTATGCCACCCAGGGTTCTCCCTCGATATACTGCTCAAATGAGAGGGTATCGATAAAAACAGGTCTTCCATCAAGGAATTGAATATTATATGCACTTGCATCCTTTAGGGTCATACTGTGTTCCAATGCAAGCTTTTCCATCTGTAATGTTATCAGAGCTGCATCCTTCAATTGACTAAAACACCACTCATAGGGATAGGAGATGAATGGGATTGTCTTCGGCTGGATAACCTTGTAAGCAATACCTGGAATTTCAGGTTGTATATCTGTCTCCTGATGAGGAATGAGAAGTTTTTTGGATACGAGTGTTTCATAAAGACCAGAAGAGATGAATGCTTCGAAATCTTTTCGGAAACATGTATTTATCTGACGATAGAGCATTCCATCGCGTCTAAATAAAAAACCACTGGGATCACGGAATGACGCGGGAATTTGACCTTGAGGATTATTCACTATCGCCCTCACCACGAGCTTTTTTTCCAAAGTAATTTTTTATTTTCATCCAATATATCTTAACTGCAAACCCAACCCCAAGAACGGTAGCAATCATCATCTGGAATAGAATACTTGCAGTACCGGGATCAAGATAAGCTGATGCCGGGGTGACCAATAACCCAACTGAAAATAAACTCAACAAAAGAATTACTAGGGATTTTTGTTGCATAATATTATATTCTTTCGAGATAGGAAAAATGTTTTGCTTTCCTTTAACAGGAATTAAACGTGGTCAGGTTTTCTTTCTATTGATTTTTTCAGAGAAATACCCCAACAATATCACACCAGTGAACTGTAGCCCCTCCTTTCACACCCTCCGGTAATCATCCTCGATCCTCACAATATCGTCCTCTCCCGTATACTCCCCTATCTGCACTTCGATCAGCTCAAGCGGCAGGAGGCCGGGGTTTGCAAGCCGGTGGACGGTGCCGGCAGGCACATAGGTGCTCTGGCCGTTCGTCAGGAGGTATCTCTCTTCGCCGATCGTCACCTCGGCAGTGCCCCGGACAACAATCCAGTGCTCGCTTCGGTGATGGTGCATCTGGAGCGAGAGGCGGCGGCCGGGGGGGACCGAGACCCGCTTTATCCGGTATGCATCGCCGCCTTCAAGCATCGTGTAGGATCCCCAGGGGCGGTGAACCTCCATGTGATGGATGGCGCGTTCGTCCCCCTGTTCCTTCAGCTCTTTTGCGATCTCGCCGATACGCTGCGCCTGGTCTCGTGAGGCAACAAGGATCGCGTCTTTTGTCTCGATGATCGCGAGATTGGAGACGCCGACCGTCGCGATCAGCCGGTTGCCAATGATCAGGTTCTTTTCTGAGTTGATCCCGATATGCTCGCCTCGGATGGCGTTTGCATCTTCATTCTTCGGAAAGGTGTCATAGAGGGCATCGAAGGTGCCGAGATCATTCCATCCTGATGAGAAGGGAACAACTGCGGCACGGTCTGTCCTCTCCATGATTCCATAGTCAATTGAGATCTTCGGCACCTTCGCATATGCCTCTTCAACCGAAAGATTGGAGAACGCGGCGACTATCTCCCCGGCATACTTCTCTGCCTCGGAGAGAAAAAGGGAGGGGGAGAAGACGAACATCCCGCTGTTCCAGAGGTATCCCAATGCACAGTACTCCTCTGCGGTCTCCTGGTCCGGCTTCTCCACAAAGCAATCGACGAGATACCCGTCATCTCCAAGTAATGAACCGGGCCGAATGTATCCGTACCCGGTATGGGGGGCAGTGGGCCGTATCCCAAAGACGACGAGATACCGGTCTGCCAGGCGTTCGGCTGCCTTGAATGCAGCAAGAAATGCATCATCCGGTTCGATCAGGTGATCGGAGGAGACGACTGCGATCCGATCATCGCTTGTGTCTGCACCACTCTCAGCAAGCATCATCACCCCATAATAGATGGCAGGAAGCGTATTCTTTCCAACAGGTTCGGTGAGAACCGGGCAGTCGCACCCGATCTCGGCAAGCTGGTCGCGGATCAGGAACTTGTGATCCCGGTTCGTGATGATGGTGATATCCGAAGCAGCAGACAGAAGCAGCTGCCGCTTCACCGTCTTCTGGAAGAGCGACTCCCCGTTAAAGAGCTTGATGAACTGTTTCGGGAACTGCTCACGGCTGAGCGGAAAGAGCCGTGTTCCACTTCCGCCGGCGAGTATGAGGGTTTTCATGGGAGAGTGACGCTCCCGTTGACGGTGGCTGGCAACCCGAAATAGCCCATGCCGATGACGCCGAAGGTCCTGATCGGGCCGCTTTCCTTGAAAAGTGCTGCAAGATGATTCTCTGGGTGCTGGTCTGTCATGGTCGTCTCCTCAGATTTTATGGATAGTACTGTCTCTCTTAATCTTTGTCAAATGCACTGATAATCTGTCTGTTCTCTCCCAGCACAAATGCATCTCAGGGCTGGCCATAGTTATGCGCTCCGATCACGACTTTCGTCTTTGGCGTGATCCTATCTCAAAAAGAATCCGGATCGATACAACAGGTATCAACAAGAACATCCTTAAAGACCGAACCCGCCCCGATCATGCCAATAGTTGATGCTGTTGCAAAGAACACGAACAGGTGAAGTTAACCATAAATTGGATTGAATTACCTTCCTTCGGTGGGTTCTGCCCCCTCCTGACACTCTTTTTCCTCCCCCATCACGGAAACGGGAGCTCCGTCCCGTCCACCCGTCCGACGGCAATCCTCGCAATCGCCAGATCCTGCACCGCAAGCCCGGTCGAGTCGAAGATGGTGACCGCATCCGGGGAGGACCGCCCCTTCGCTCCGAGGACCACCTCGCCGAGGGTGCCGGCGATTGCTGAAGCCGGATACTCCCCCCGGCTGATCGGGACATTCACCTCGCCCGAGTGGGTCGCCTGCTCATAGTCGTCGATGAAGACCTCTGCCCGGCGGAGGAGGGCGACATCCAGCTCCTGCTTACCGGGGGCGTCGGCACCGATGGCATTGATATGGGTGCCGGGGGCGACCCACTCCGACCTGATGAGCGGCTCGCGGGAGGGGGTGGTGGTGACGAGGAGATCGCAGGCACAGGCATCCTGAATGCGTGCAACCGGGGTGATGGCATACTCCGGATGAGCGGCGGCAAATGCCTCTGCCCGTGCCATGCTCCTGCTCCAGACGAAGACCTCCGAAATAGTGCATGCGGCGGCGGTGGCGGCAAGCTGGGCATACGCCTGCCGCCCGCTCCCGATGAGTCCGACGGTCAGGGGCTTCTTCTGCGCCAGGTGCTTCGCCGCCACCGCCCCGGCAGCCCCGGTCCGCATATCGGTGAGGGCGGTTGCATTGAGAAATGCCGTCGGCAGCCCGGACGCCGGGTCCAGCAGGAGCGTCGTTGCCATCACCGTCGGGAGGCCCCGCTCCCGGTTTTTAGGATGGACGTTCACAATCTTCACCCCGGCGAGGTCCATGGAGGGGATGGCGGCGGGCATCGTCCTGAAGTCGCCGTCCGGGAAGGTGATATAGACCTTCGACGGCATCCGGACGTTCCCCCGGCCATGTTCTGCAAAGACCTCCTCAATCGCGGTATTGACCTCCGGCCAGGTGAGGTGGGCACTGGCATCAGGATAGTATCTCATGGCTCGAGTATTGGCAGATGGGAGTATTTCTGGATGCCGGTTGCACACGGGGCGGTTGCATACCATCCCTTTTCCATGACTATTCAATAAAACTCTGATTTTTCTCCAAATATCTGATCGGCGGGATCGCTGATCCCTGAGCAGATACCAACATCAACTACCAACGACAAAAGTCGTTGGTTTGCCCTTCCATCTCTCTGATCCGGGTTGGATCAGAGCGGAGTGCGATAGGCTGGTTGATAGACAGCCCGTAGATATGTGCATAATAACCGTTGTCTCCCCGGAGGAAGTGCCTTGCACACAATAGCATCGCCTACTGAATATGTGGATTTAATGGCATTCCCCCCACGACTAAAGTCGTGGGCTTCCTGCCTGTTTGATAGTGATATTCCGGGGTTGTCCTCACGGCAGAACCCTTTCTCCACAAACAGCAGTTGAAGATACACTGTCTTTGAGAGGGTGAGCGACCAGGAACAAGAGGTGGGCGCGAAGCGCCACCTATCCTCATTTGCGGGGCGGCCAGCCCCGCTTGGTGACCTTCAGGTCGCCTTCACCGAACTCCGAAGGGGGGATGGCAGTGCCCCCCCCGGAGGATGTTCGGGGATTAGTATAGCCATAAACAAAATACTTCAGAATCAGCCATCTCATCTATCGTCTCAACATCCCCGAAGACAAATACGCCTGCAATTCTTTTCACGTGGGATTCAGAGTTGCCACATTCATCCATCAATTCGATCATATGCGTTCTCTCTGCCCGATGAAGGGAGTGAGTATTCCGGTCTGATGCCTTTTGGAACCTGAGAGCCTGATAAGATCGCCTTCAGCCCCCGGATCATCGAAGCCCATGCTCCAGGACAACCTCCTCAAATGGGCGACACCTTCCTTTCCGCAGATCAGCAATGACCTTTTCGATCCTGACCAGCGTCACTTCGCGTATCGGCTCGGTATCACCTACCTCATCGAGGATGCGACTTAGTGCCTCATCATCGGTCTCTGCTGGATGCACTTTCGCCTCATCCAGCCGTACTTTTGTCTCCGGCCGAAGCTGGATTGGTGGTACCATCCTCGAATATGGGCGACCGGGGTATTCAATGGCATTCATCCACCAGCATGCTTTACCCCTTCCGGATCGAATACATCTCCATGCCCGCGAGATTCCGGTATTACCGTTCAGACATCACCCCGTCCCCCGTCGATGTCATCCATATGGATCTCACCTTCCGGATCGAGGATGATCAGACCCGGGTGGCCGCAGTCACCCGGTTCCGATCCCGGGATCACCCGATCCGGACCCTCCGGCTCAATGCACGGAATCTCGATATCCTTGAGTTCTCCTCCCCCGGCCACTCCATCGATCTCACGCAGGACGAGGATGGTATCCTCATCACCTTCCTCCGGGAGATTCCGGGGCGGACAGAGTTCCTCATCGCAAGCGAGACGATCTGCCGCCCCTCATCCACCCTCCTTGAAGGGCTCTACTATGACGAGACCCCGCCAGGTGCCCCCCCGACCCAGATCACCCAGTGCCAGCAATGGGGCTTCCAGCGGCTCGTCCCCTGCATCGATGAGATGACCGCCAAATGCACCTACCGGACGACCATCATCGCCGACGCCCGGTACACCCATCTCATCTCAAACGGGGATGTCGCCATCCCCCGGCACCAGGTCTCCCCGACCAGGGACGAAATAACATACGAGAACACCACCACCCCGATGGCACCGTACCTCTTCTTCCTCGGGGCGGGGACCTACGACTCCTTCCAGAGAACCTTCGAATACCCCTCCGGCAGAACCTTCCTCCTCGAACTCCTCTGCCCGCCGGGATCAGATCCCGAACGTGCGGAAGAGGCCCTTGATATCCTCGAGGACAGCATCATCTGGGTCTATCTCTTCACCGGACCGCACCAGTATGATCAGCTGGAGATCCGCTACGAGATCTACCGGCTCTATAAGAAACGTGCCTATCTCCGGCGTGGCGGTGCCCAGGAGAGCGATCTCGAACAACTGACGCATCAGATGAAGAAGCTCGACGACCAGATCGTCTGCGGATATGCCTACACCGGCTCGGTGTACCGCGAGATCGGGATGCAGAACTCGGACTTCGGGGGGATGGAGAATGTCGGGAACACCACCATATCAACAAACCGGCTGATGCCGTTTCCCGAGATGACCGACGCCGGCTTTGAATACCTCCTCCGGGTGAAGGTGCATGAGTTCTACCATAATCTCAACGGCTCCGAGGTGACCGGCGAGAGCCCGTTTGAGATCTGGCTCAATGAGGCGGCAACCGTCCATATCGAGGATCAGTACCATGCCTTCCATTTCGGGGAGGCGTACACACGCCTCCAGCGGGCAATCGCCCTCATGGACCCGGTGGACGGCACCTTCTCCCGCGAAACCGGCGCCGCCGCTATGCCGATAGAGCCGGACGGGTTCAATGATCCAAATGATCTCATCACCCCGGTCACCTACGTCAAGGCCCCCGAATTCATCAGGATGATCGAGTCGATCCTCGGGAAGGAGGCCTTTGCCTGGGCACTCTCCGTCTATCATCGGAAGTATGCCCATGGAAACGCAGGACGAAACGACTTCATCACCCTGATGAGCAGTATCGCCGGTATGGATCTCGGTCCGATGGCAGAGGGGTGGCTGAAACGGGCCGGGTATCCAACCCTTTCGATAACCACCAGGTATGATGAGAAGGATCAGTCCTGCCATATCACCCTCCTCCAGTCCGGAGACGGGATCCCCTGGGAGTTCCCCTTTGACGGCGCACTGATGCATGCCGATGGCAGGGAGATCGAGAAGTTCCATCATCTCATCACCAAACGGAGAGAAGAGATCACCATCACCCCCTGCCAGCCCCCTGCCTACTATTCATTCAACCGGGGGCTCTCCTTCTACGGCACGGTCGAATATAATGCAGATGCCGCCGCCCTCTTCATCCAGGCGAGGACCGATCCCGATATCATCGCCCGGTTCGGTGCACTCCAGGCCCTCCTCCGGTGTGAGATGCAGTTCCTTGCCGCAGATCCGGCTGCCACCCCCTCCCGGGCATTCATCGCCCTCTTCATCGAGCTCCTCTCCGACACCGAACTGATGTCAGGGGCAGGTGCCCCGCTCCTCACCATCTTTGAGGGGGGTGGCGATCCCGCTGCCGCCCACCGGTACCGCGAGGTATATCAGCTCAGGGTCCGGCTCGAACGCGGGATCGCCCATGCAGAGGGGGCGATCCTCCGTTCCCTGTACCGTGCGTATCAGGGCAGCGATGGGAGATGGCGATCCATCGGGAGGATGGCACGGGAGATCAAAACCAGGCAGGTCAAAAACCTCTGCCTCCGCCTCCTCGCACGGATCAATACGCCCGAGATCCATACACTCATCAGGGAGCAGTTCAGCAAGAGCCAATCTGCAACCGATCGGATGACCGCATACCTCCTCCTCCTCAACTCGGATGACCCGGAGCGGCACCAGATCTTCTGTGAGATGATGGAGGAGGCACGCCATAATCTCGTCGCATGGGAGCAGTTCCTTGCCGCGACCGCCTCATCAGATGCTGCCAATCTCGTCCAGATCCTCCGGGAGATCGAGGCATCTCCGTACTTCCGGATCGATCAGGCAAATGATCAGCGGGCACTCTATGGCAGGTTTGCCCGGAACAGAAAGATATCTCTTGAGACTGAGGAGGGGCGGATCTATCTGGGAGAGATCCTCTCCCGGCTCCAGTCCGTAAATGAGTACTCAACAGCCAACATCCTCGCCGTCTTTGCCCATATCGACAGGATGGATGCAGAACACCATCTTCCCCTCATCGGCATCCTTGCCTCCCTCCTTCAGGAGACGGAATCATCAGCCATACGGCAGACGCTTCAGCGGCTCATCGCAGGCAATCCCGCTGCCAGAGCCTCATATATAGGGGTGCATGGCCCCATCCCCGGCATAGAGTGATCCGGTTTATAAAGGGATCCCCTCCAAAGAGAGCGCATGACCAGAAATACCCCTGTTTTTTTATCGATGGCAAAATTGAGATTTTTCAAAATAAATCATTAAAAAATGCCAGATTGTAATTTCAATCATAAAAAACGCAAATTAGCCGGATTTAATCGAAAAAAACGCTCCTGCAGCCTAAATGGCGTAGTATAATCGTTTTTTATGACAATAAAGTTTAAATAACTAACTCAGCAACCTAATAGTATCCAAACAGGAGATGCCACATTGACCCAGAGCATTCAGATAACAAAAGAGATGACCGACATCGAGATCATGAACCAGTTCAGAGAAGAGAATATGTGGGGCCTCTGCACTGCAATTGATCTGAAGAACTGCAACCCCGACACCATCCGCGACCCGCAGAAGATTCACCAGTTCGTTGTTGAAGTCTGCGACCTCATCGAGATGAAGCGTTTCGGTGAACCGTTAATCGTCAACTTCGGTGCAAATGACCGTGTCGCCGGATATTCACTTGTCCAGCTCATCGAGACCTCCTGCATCTCCGGCCACTTCGCCAATGATACCAGCAGTGCCTACATCGATATATTCAGCTGCAAAGAATATCCGCCGCAGATCACCGCCGAGTTCTGCAAAAAATTCTTCGGAGCAGAGGAGATCAGGACCACGGTCTTCTTCCGCTCCATCTAATCTTTTTTCCCCCAGGTTTATCATCCCGCACTAGCAACCCTGATACTGTGGAAAGAGCCGACGAATATGAGATCATCAGGGTGATCCTGCCGTTTATTCTTCTTCTCATCTATATAGCAGTCTCTTCCCTCCTCCTCCCCCCGGTCCTCTTCGTCGCGCTCCTCTCGATCATCATCACCTACATCCTCTCCCCGGTCGGCCGATGGATCATCCCGATGGCCATCGCCCTTGGATTTCCCTGGTGGTATGCAGGACTCACCATCTGGCTCCTTGACATCCTCGGCGCCCTCTTCATGGCATGGAACTTCGGATACCTCTTCTCCCTCCCCCGACTCGGCCCGTTTGTGGAGCGGGTCATCCAGCGGATCGAGGATATCCTCGGTACACACCCCTGGCTGGAACGATTCACCGAAGCCGCCCTCCTCCTCTATGTCACCCTCCCGATACAGGGCGCCGGGGCTTTGATGGGATCGGTGATCGGGAGGTTCCTTGGCATCGATCCCTGGCGGGTCTTTCTGATCATTGTCATCGGATCCCTGGCGGGCTCCTTTGGGATGGCACTCGGATCCGATGCCCTGCGGCTGCTCCTCATCGGCAATATCGTCCTTGGGATCGCCATCATCATAATTCTTGCAGGCATCATGATCGCCGGCTATCTCTCCCTCCGGGCGATCAGAAGAAGGAGATTATGAGATCCCAAACATCGCAAGTGTTGTGTTGGATGGATCGATATCCGACCACTCCCAGCCGAGCCCCTCAAGGATCCGGGATATCGGCCCCTTCACCGTCTTCTCAAGCATCGTCTCCCAGTCGATGACAAACTCGGGGGGGACCTGGTCTGCATATTCAAAACAGAGGACATCGGTCTTTGGGTACGTGCTCGTCACATTCCTGATATAGACCCGCTTTGGCTTGCTCCCCTTCTTAAAATCGGTCTTCAGGTAGGTATTTGAGTAGATCGCACCCCGGATCTGGGCATCCCTGGTATCATAGTCATCGAGATGCTTCCCGATGCCGCCGGGGATCCCGGCATCCTCAAGGGAACACCGCCCGGCCCGGTAGTGCCGGATCACCTCTCCAAGATACTCCTTCACCGCATCGAACCCCTCCCCACGGAGGATCATCTCGATGACCGTCCTCTGGACGATCTTTGTGATCTGGGGTGAGTCTGACCGCCGCATCTCAAAGCCGACGATATCGATCTGATCGACATCCGCCCCTTCCTTCCAGACGAGATGGCCAGCATACCGTTTCTTCTTCCCTGCCTGGAAGAACCGGCGGTACACCTTCTCGAACTTGATCGAGAAGTAATGGGTCTCTGCCCCGAGGACCTCGCGGGAGAAGGATCCAAAACTGATATTCAGGGCATCCTCAATCTCCCGTGCGATCCTGTCCGTCGTTGCCATATCGCTCTCCGGGAGCTGGACAAAGCAGGAGTCGGTATCGCCGTAGAGGACGAGATATCCCATCCCGGCGATAACATCCCGGGTATGCTGGATGATCGCCCTCCCGACCGAGGTGACGGCTGATCCGATCTCGCGATCATAGAGCCTGAACCGGGAGTATCCGGAGACACCATAGTAGGTGTTCATGATCACCTTCAGGACATTCTGCTGGAGATCATAGAGGATATACTCATCAGAGCCATAGGGATGAGTATTTCTGATCCTCTTCTTCTCATCCCGTTCCAGAAGCAGCTCGGAGATGATACTCCGGGTCAGGCCGTCCGGGGATCGTTTGAACCGGATCCCGTTTGGCGCCCGGATCTCCCCCTTTGGATCCTTCGTCTCCGGGGAGGCGTTGAGGGTCATCATCGCCATCGGGTACAGGGACTTCAGATCAAGGACGATGACATTCTCCCGAAGCCCGCTTGCGGGGGCAAAGACCGTCGCACCCTCAAACTCGTCAGCAACCGCGTTTCCCTTCGATGGCAGTACGAACTGGCCGGCCGCCTTCCTCAGGATGAAGATATCGATGACATTTGAGGAGTTGAGTGTCCGGTCAAGGGGGCAGCCGACATACCGTGCGATCTCCTGGTAGAACCGGATGATGGTATTCTTCTCATCGATCCCGACGCAGAGCTCGACATCCTTATAATTGTACTCGATCAGCTTGACCGGATCCTTCTTCCAGAGATCATAGACCGTCCCGGTGTACCTGACCTTGCGTTCACCCAGCTCCTCCTCTGCGATTGCATCGAGCCGGTATGACTCCTTCTGCGACCCCTGCATCTTCTTGTATGCCTGGAGGAGGTCGAAGATGACCCTCCCCCGGATGGCGTTTCGCTCAGTATGGCCGGGGAGGCGTGAGAGATCCGTTGGATCGAGGCCGAGGACCGAGATCCGTTTCATGATATACGGAACATCGAAGTCGAGGACATTCCAGCCGCTGATGATATCAGGATTTGTATCCCGGATATGGGAGATGAAGGCGGCGAGCATCGACCGCTCATCCGGATATGAGCAGATGGTATGCATCCCCTCGGTGAAGCAGCCGTTTGGATACCCACCGTTTGCCATCTCTCTCCGGTGATCCGTCTCCGCATCCCCGGATGAGACGAGGAAGGTGGTGTACCTCTGATCAAAGGAGTCGTGGCAGGTGATGCAGAAGAGTGGCTGCTTCTCAGCCTCGGGGAAGCCATCCGAGTCATCACACTCAATATCAAGGAAGCAGACACGGGCCGGGGCATCGACTGCGGCAGGCCGTACCTCCCTGTAATCAACGGTTGTACCCGGGACGATCACCCCCCCCGTCACCCCGCAGTCGATCATGAACCGGGTGGCAAAGGGGATGTCCGCCTCATAATGGTGGTACCGCTCACGGACCTCACGGACATCTGTTGGGCGGGCGGTGTAGAGGCGTACAACCTCCTCCCCCTTGATCGTCTCTGACCTGATATCCGAAACCTCGATGGTATCAGGGTGTTCCCGGCGTGCCTCATCGACCGGCACATAGAAGTACGGCCGGAACCCGCTCACCTCGACGGCAACAGGGTTCCTGTCCCAATCCCGCCCGAAGATATGGATCAGGGGACCGCCAGGTGCAGTACTGTACTCGACCTGGATGACGGCGATCTCGTGGTCAGGCATCAAGCCTCCGGCAGAGGGACTGCAGGAACCCGCCTGCCTGCTGGAGCTGTTCCTCCTCCCATGCATCCAGTTCCCAGTCTCCGATCACCTCTGCGCCGTTTCGGGAGATCCGGGCAGGCACCCCCATTGCGCATCCGGAGAAGCCGTATTCACCATCAAGGGCAAGCGAGCAGGTGATCGTCGCATCCTTCTCCCCGGTGAGCATCCTGGTGAGATCGGTGATATGCAGCGCAGGTCCAAAGGCCGTCCCCCCTTTCCCCTGAATGACAGCCATGCTTGCTCCCCGGAGTTCTGTGAGGATCGCCTCTCGTTCAGTATCTGGAACAGGGATCCCTATCTTTGAGAAGAGGGGGACCTGGTGTTCCCCATGCTCCCCGATCACCCATCCGTCTCCTTGGATTCCCCGGCTCCGGAGTGCGACCTCAAACCTCCGGGAGTCGAGCTGTCCGCCAAATCCGATGCACCGCTCCCGCGGGATCCCGAGTTCTTTCTGGAAGTAGTAGGTGAAGACGTCCATCGGATTGGAGACGACGATGAGCGTCCCGGTGAAGCCATCAAGGTGCTTCATACAGGCCTCTGCCACCGGCAGGTTGGCGTCGAAGAGATCTGCCCTGGTCTTCACCGACGGGTTTCTGGGCGAGCCCGCCGCAAAGATGCAGAGATCAGCCTCCCTGATACGGGAGCGGTCGGTTGTGATCGGTATATCCAGTGGGGTGTGGGAGAGATCGAGGGTCTGGGCGCGGAGGAGCGGCTCATAGACATCTGCGAGGATCAGTTCGTCAATGATCCCAAGAGCAGATGCCGCAAAGGCACATTCTCCCCCGATACGGCCAACACCAAGCACTGCGAGACTCGTCATAACAGAGGTACTATGGGGTATGCTCATTATTAAACAGAACCAATTTCAGAGTGATGATCACGCTTCAGAAAGGTCCCGTCGATATCGGCGGGATCACCCTTCATAACCATCTCATCCTTGCAGCCGGGGTACTCGGGACGACCGGGGCATCACTTGGGCGGATGCTTGGGTCCGGTGCCGGGGGAGTCGTCACCAAGTCGATCGGCCCGGAACCAAAGGAGGGGCATCCCGGCCCCTGCCTCATCCCGCTCAACGGCGGCCTCCTCAATGCGATGGGCCTTCCAAACCCCTCCAGGGAGTACATCGATGAGATCACCCATCTCCGGGATGACCCCGTCATCATCAGCATCTTCGGCGGCACCCCGCAGGAGTTCGGTGAGGTTGCATCCTGGTTTGCGGATACCGCGGTTGGATTTGAACTGAACCTCTCCTGCCCGCATGCCGAGGGGTACGGCGCCGCCATCGGTGCGGACCCCGCTATTGTCAGGGCATGTACCGAGGAGGTGGCGGCTTACGGCCTCCCGACGTGGGTGAAACTGACGCCAAATGTCACCGATATCGGCGCCATCGGCCGTGCCGCAGAAGAGGGCGGAGCATCGGCCATCGTTGCTGTCAATACGGTCAGGGGGATGCGGATATCGATCGATCTCCGGCGCCCCGTCCTTGGGAACCGGTTCGGCGGCATCTCCGGCCCGATGATCTTCCCCATCGCGCTCCGCTGCGTCTATGATCTCTATAACGCCTGCTCGCTCCCGATCATCGGCTGCGGCGGCATCGGTTCGGCAGAGGATGTCATCGAGATGATGATGGCAGGCGCCTCTGCTGTCCAGATAGGAAGTGCCGTCTACGATGATATCACCATCTTTGAGCAGATCGCAGACTCGCTGTACGGGGATGACGGCCTTCCCGCAGATGAGATTGTGGGGTGCGCCCATGCATGACGGGATGCCGGTTGTGGTGACGGTGACCGGGGTCATCGACGAGACCCCGACGATCCGGACGATCCGGTTCGATCACCCCTTTACTATCCGGCCGGGCCAGTTCTGCATGGTCTGGGTGCCGGGGGTCGATGAGGTCCCGATGGGGTTCTCATCCCCGGATACCATCACCGTCCAGCGGGTTGGTGAGGCGACCGCCGCCCTCACCTCGTTTGCGGTCGGCGACAAGCTTGGGATCCGGGGACCCTTCGGCAACGGCTTCTCACCAGAGGGGCGGGTCCTTGCCATCGCCGGCGGTGTTGGTGTCGCCCCGCTCCTTCCCCTCGCAGAGGCAGGGGTGGTTGAAACCTTCATCCTTGGTGCACGGACCGCAGCGGAACTCACCTTCGCCACCCCTCTTGCCGCCTGTGCGGATCTCAGGATAGCAACCGATGACGGAACCGCCGGGTATCATGGCTTTGTCACCGGGATCATTGACGAGGAGATCGATCTCTCCTCCTATGATACCATCTGCGTCTGCGGACCCGAGATGATGATGAAAGGGATCCTTGATCGGCTTATAGCAGCAGGGATTGCAGGTCGTGGCCAGTTCTCGCTGCACCGGTACATGAAGTGTGGTGTCGGGGTCTGTGGATCCTGCTCCATCGATCCGGCGGGGCTCCGGGTATGCAAGGACGGCCCTGTCTTCACCGGAGATCAGATTCTTGACTCGGAGTTCGGGGTCTACTCACGGGATGCGAGCGGAAGAAGAAAGAGGCCCTGATTTCAGGAGAGGGAGCCGTTGATCGCCTCAAGCTCGGTGAGATCGTTGATATTTGTGAAGGTGACGAGATCCGGGTCGATTGCCCGGAGCTTATCCACCGGGACGAACCGGGTATGCAGCCCCCTCACCATCGCACGGAGAGAGTGGGATGATGGTGAGGCCAGGTAGTGCAGGAGAGGTTCTCTTCGATAGACGGCATGTAGCGGCTCAAACATATCCTCACTCCAGCATGGGACTGCCGCCTCCGCATCATGGAGTTCATCAAAAAGGTATCTGACAATATCAGATCTGATACAGGGCATATCGCAGGCGGTGATAAAGATCTGATCATGGCTCGCCGCCCCAACTCCGGCTCCGACCCCGCCGAGAGGGCCGATCCCCCGAATATCATCGGCAACGGTTTTGATGCCCGGGATATCCAAGAAGCGCTGACATTGATCGCTGTCCCGGGCGACGATGATGATCTCATCGACGACCGTTGAGAGCGTCTCGACAAGATGGGAGATGAAGGATCTCCCTTTGTAACTGAAGAAGTACTTCTCCTTCCCCCCTGATCGCCGGGCCTCGCCCCCGACGAGGATCAGAGCCGTTCTCCCCTCTCGCATATCGCTCCTTTGTATTAGGACTGCCTGCTGTTAAGGCTGCCTTTTCGTACCGCCCGTGCCTCGAGATCGAGAAGCTCTCTTTTTATCGCTCTCTCAGGGGTAAACCCGCCGATATCCTTTTTGCCGACGACCCGGTGGCAGGGGATGATGATGGGGGTCGGGTTCCTCGAGAGAGCCCCCCCGACGACACGGGCATGCGTCCCGGCAGATGCTGCGACCTCCCCGTATGTCCTCGTCTCCCCGTACGGGATCTCCCTGACGATCCGGTAGATCCGGGCAGAGACCCCGTCCCCCTCCTCTGCCGGGGAGGAGAAGTGGGAGAGATCCGTCCTTCTGCCGGCGAGGTATCCGGTGATCTCCTGCGGTATCGGGTCCGTCCCGCCGGATCCTCCAAACCAGACCCGGTGAATAGAGGTTCCATCCCAGGCAACCGATACCGGCCAGAGGCCGAACCGTCCGCTCCCCTCTCTTATCGCCATCGTGTAATGATCCCCTCCGCAGTATCTGCCGTCACCGGCTTCATCTCCTGCTGTATCCATGGCGGGAGTCCTGCCTTTACATCTTCTTCCAGAAACCGGCTGTCTCCAAGGATGAGGAGGCCATGATCCTCCGGTGTCCGGAGCACCCTCCCGAGTGCCTGCGTCGCCTTATTGATGGCGGGGAGGGTATAGGCGATGAACTCTCCTTCCTTTCCGAACTTCCGTTTGAAGTACTGGATCGCCATCGCCCGGACCTGGGTATACGGGGCGAGCGGGAGGCCGACGACCATCGCGCCTGCCAGGAGATCGCCCCGGTAATCAAGCCCCTCGCTCCACTTGCCGCCGCATACGGCAAAGAGTATCCCGGACTTCTTCTTCTTCGGGAGGCTGAGGAACTCTGCCAGCAGTTCGTTCGCCTCGGATGCCTCACGCGGCTCGATGAAGACCTTCTTCTTCATCTGCCTGCAGCGGGCGGCGTAGTCGGTCATGATCTGGTATGAGGGGAAGTAGACGGCGAGATTGCCGGGATGGCCTGAAAATGCGGTGATCATCCTGACGGTCCGGTCGATATTCCCCCTATCCTGCCGCATCCGGTAGGCGGTCGTGATATCCTCGGATGCAAGGAGAAGCCGGTTCTTCTTTGGGAAGGCGTTTGGGATCGAGAGGGTAATGACTGGAAGATCCGCAAAGTAATACTGCCTGAAACTCTCAAGCGGGGAGAGTGTTCCGCTGATGAAGAGGAGGGCATGGTGTTCGGTTGCGATCTCCTGGAGCTTTCCTGCCGGATCAATATTCCTCACCTCAAGGATGATCGATTCATCGTCCTTCCTGAAGAGGGTCAGGTAGGCGGGATCGGTCGCCGAGCAGTGTATCCGGAAGAGGAACTCGCAGAGCCGCTCGATGGCAGACTCCCGATAGTCTGCATTCTGGAGGCTCTTCTCGCGGATGGCATCGCTGATGGCGATGATATCCTCAACAATCGCGGCCATCGAAGGGTAGAGGGAGCCTTTGGTCAGTATCCGGTCAAAGATGGCAGGATCGAACCAGTCCTCGATCTCGGTGGAGCGGCGGAGTCCGTCCATAAAGTCACGGATCCTCGGGAGAACATGCCGGACCGCCTCCACCCCCTTCACCTGCGTCTTCAGTGATGAGAGTTCATGGGAGGCCTGCTGGATGTCGCGTTCATCCAGTGAGATACTCTGGATCCCCTGGACGACATCCCCGACATTATGCGCCTCATCAACGAGGATGATCAGGTCTTTTGGCTCGACATTTAGTGAGACGAGGAGCTGTTCCCTGATATCATCGTTGAAGAGATGATGATAGTTTATAATGACGACATCGGCGTTCTTTGCCGAGGTGATCATCATATCATACGGGCAGAGGGCCCCTGCATACTTATGGAGATCTTCGGGGTTCACCACAGAGCTTGCGGCCTTCTCTGCCCTCTTTCTGATCTCCTGGGACGGGACGAGCCTGAGCCCCTCATCCCCCTCAAGGAAGACCCGGCTCTTCACAAAGTAGGGGCAGATGAGGGGATTGTCCCGATCCTGCCGCTTGATCTGTTTGATGATCTCGGGATCCTGTGCCGGCACAAGGGAGCCTTTCACCGCCCGTTCACGCATCAGTGCATGGGTAAATGCCTTCACCCCTTCGCAGCGCCGGTAGACATCCCCGAGGCCGCCGAGCGGGCACATCCCCCTCTTTCCAATTAAGTAGGTGAACTTCAGGCCCGCCTTCTTCTTCTTTCGGATCAGTTCAAGCTCCCTGATGAAGATATTCAGCTGGCTGATCGTCCTGACGGCGACAAGGATCGTCTTTCCACCCGATTCGGCAAGGAGTGCGGAGACGACACTCGATTTGCCACTTCCAGTCGGTGCATCGATTAAGAGGACCCCACCCTGGCGTGCGGTCCCCGCAGCGGCGCTGAGCATCTCCTCCTGATTGGGACGGTACGTCGGATAGGGAAACCAGTCGTTAATATCACTCATTTGGAGACCTCATAATGTATAGTACAAAATACCAGTTGGTTCTGGATCATTTTTATCCGGAGATTATAAAGGGATGGCGACCGCGTGGTGAAAGTTACTTCACCCTCCGAAGCCAGAATGAGATGCCCGCCCCGACATCCTGATCGATGACTGAAATCTCCCCTCCATACCGGCGTACCAGCTGGCGGACGATATAGAGACCAAGGCCCGATCCGCTCCGCCGCTCGTCACCATGAGTATATCGTGAGAAGAGGATCGGCCTGAGATCCGGGGGGATGCCGGGCCCGTCGTCCCGGACGGTGATACAGACCCGATCACCATCCGGCCTGACGGTGATGGTGATCCGGGTATCCGCACCCCCGAACTTGAGGCTGTTGCCGATGAGATTATTGAAGATCCGGGGGAGGAGATCGTCGGCATAGACGCTGATCCCGCTCTTCTCCCATAGGATCCCGGCTTTTGGAAAGAGCCCCTCCTCACTCCTGATGACCTCGTCAAGGGATACCGGGCCAAGCCGCGTCCCGGATGATCCGATCAGTCGGATCGTATTGACATTCCTGATGATCCCGTTTGACTGCCGGATCCCCGCCTGTGCCCTCCGGACGTACTCTTCAGACGGTGCCTCGGCGAGCATCTCGAGATATCCTTCGGTGATCATGTTGGCATTGCGAATATCATGCTCCATAATATCGAGGAGGAGGGTATTCTCCTCCATGGCATCATGGTACTGCTGCTGGAGGATCGCCCGCCGCACCGCCCCACCGATCGATCGCCCGATGGATGTTAAAATCTCCTCCTCCTGCCGGGAGTATCGTCGCGGCTTGCTGTGCGCACAGCAGATCACCCCGATTACCTCCCCATGGGAGAGGATGGGAAGAACTGCGAGCGAGTAGACCCCAAGCTCCCCGTCTCCATGTTCGAGGTCCATATATTCTTCAAGGAAGATCGGTTTCTTTCCAGTCATGACAGATGAGAAGGGCGGTGTTGATACATCAATCCGGGGCTGATTCCCGAAGCAGTATTCGATATATCCTGCCATCGCATGCCGTTCCATGCTCTCAGAATGATCTCTCCGGAGGTAGATCGCACCGCAGTCGACATCGATGAGCCGGATCGTCTCCCAGAGGCAGGTATGCAGGATATCCTGGCATGTCTGTTTTGATGATGCCGACTCGACGACCGCATGCAGGATCCGGAGCTGCTGATATGCCTCTTCCAGCTCTGCCCTCTCCGGACAGGCATCTGCAGCTGGCAGGATATACCAGATGAGATCCTCATCCTGTCCGGGTGTGATCAGCAGGATCTGGCCGGATGGAAGGGAGAGCCCTGCCGGGTTCCTGGTCTGATACACTTCCTCTCCTGTCCTTAGGATCTGATCGCTGATCCCGGTGAAGAGGGGGTGATCATGGATCCCTCCCCCCTCCGGTGCATGGATCTCTCCGCTCCTGCTCACTCTCAGGGTTTTCACCGGAAGATGCGAAGAATGCATGAGAATATATCGGAACCGGAAGAGATAGTTCTTCTCCGGTTCCCGGGGATGGATCGGTTTAATTCCACCACACCCCCATATATACACCCATGGCGATCCATCCGATAGATTACAGGTACGGCACCCCGGAGATGCGCCGTATCTGGAGTGAAGAGGCACGTTTCAACGCGATCATCCGTGCCGAGGCAGCACTTGCGGTTGCGGAGGCCGAGATCGGCCTTATTCCTGCAGATGCGGCCGAAGCCATCCAGGCAGCGATTCCGAAGGCATCCCTCCGCCGCGCAAACGAGATCGAGGCCGAGATCAACCATGATATGATGGCTGTTGTCAAGGCGCTTGCCGAGGTCGCCGGCCCCGCCGGCCGCTGGGTACACTATGGTGCAACCTCAAACGATATCCTCGATACCGCGACCGCCCTTCAGCTGAAGGATGCACTCGACTGTATTGAGGAGAAGCTTCAGCGGCTCCTTCTTGTCCTGATGGAACGGAGTGCGAAAACAAAGGAGCTCGTCTGTGCGGCAAGAACCCATGGCCAGATTGGTGTCCCGACAACCTGGGGACTCCGGTTTGCCATCTGGGCAAGTGAAGTCGGGAGGCATATCATACGGCTCCGCGAGATCCGGCCCCGTGTCGTCGTCGGGCAGATGACCGGCGCAGTCGGGACCCAGGCGGCCCTCGGTGAGGACGGAATCGAGGTCCAGGCAGCGATGATGCGCCACCTCGGTATCGGGTCTGTGGATGTCTCAAACCAGGTCATCGCCCGGGACCGGTATGCAGAATACTTCTTCCTCCTCGCCAATATCGCAACCACCCTTGATAAGATCGGGATAGAGATCCGCTCCCTCCAGCGGACGGAGATTGCTGAGGTTGAGGAGGCTTTTGCCAAAAAGCAGGTGGGATCGAGCACGATGCCGCATAAGAGAAACCCGATCAAGAGCGAGCAGGTCGGGGGGCTTGCCCGGGTGATCCGATCAGCCGTCGAACCCGCCCTTCAGAACAACACCCTCTGGGATGAGCGGGATCTGACCAACTCCTCCTGTGAACGGGTGATCTTCCCCGAGGCGACGATCCTCTGTGACCACTGCCTGAAGGTGATGACGGATGCACTCATCGGGCTGATCATCAGGGAGGAGAATGTCCGGAAGAATCTGGATATCCTGCATGGGGTCAACCTCGCTGAATCGGTGATGATTGAGCTGACCCGGCGGGGGATGGACCGGCAGGAGGCCCATGAGGTGATCCGGACGACGAGCATGCAGGCACTTGAGGAGAAGAGGCCGCTTGCCGGGATCCTCTCTGCCGTCCCGGAGGTGACAAACCTCATATCCAAAGCGGAGATCGAGGATGCACTCCTGCCTGACCGGTACATCGGGACTGCGGTCCGGCAGGTGGAGCTGGTGCTCCAGAAACTCGCCCCGCTTACTTCATAATATCAATCGCTGGATGGTGCAGACCCGGAGATATGGTACTGCACCACCACCCACCGGTGGCCGGTGCCCCGGAGGACCATGGTGAATCGGCATGGAAGGACGTCTCCATCGATGGTGAGAACCAGATCCCCGATCACCCATGCGATTGTACCCTCTGCTTTTATGGTGCTCTCTCCCCTTCTGAGGGAGAACGACGCCGCCACCGCATACCTCTCCCTGAGAAGAGCGTCAAATTCTCTCTTATTCCGGATCACCTCTCCCTCCCCGGGACCATAGCCCATGATATCGTCGGCAGAGAGTTCAAGGATGGCAGGGATATCCCTTCTCTCCCATGCAGCGGTGAACCGGTCGAGGTGATCGTCTATCTGGTCTTTCGTCTGTGTACTGAGCATCGCAGATCATCATCGTCCGAGCAGAAAAAGGGAGATGAGTCTTCCCTGGTGTGGAAGATTCAGTCGTTTGAGAGTGCTTCGATCGGGTTCAGCTGCGCTGCCCGGTGGGCAGGATAGACCCCTGCCGCGATACAGATGACCGTCCCGATGATCATGCCGTAGATGACGGTGACGACGGTATGCATCGTCAGGAGGTAGCTGATATCCTGCATGATCAACAGAATCAGCAGGCCCCCTCCAGCAAGGCTGAGGAGGCCGCCAAAGAACGATCCGATGAGGCCGAGGATCGCCGCCTCATAGAGGAACATCTTGCTGATATCCACCTTCTGCGTCCCGATACTCCGGAGAATGCCGATCTCCTTGATCCGTTCGTTCACCGAGATGAGCATCACATTGAGGATGCTGACTGCCGCAACGAGAAGCGAAATCCCCCCGATTGCCATCACAAAGAGGGAGATCTGTCCGATGGCCTCCTGGATCGAGGAGATGAGGGACCGGAAGTCCATAATATTGACGACATCCTCGCGCCTGTTCAGGCGGGCGTCGATGGCATCCTTGATTCCATCGATATCATCCAGATTATTGACCGTGATTACAACCTGATCATATTTTCCTCTGCCCCCATACTTCCCCTCATACCAGCGCTCGGATCCGATGATGGCGTTATCGGTCTGGATTCCTCCTGAGAAGCCGGTATTCTCGAGGATGCCGACGACCCTGACCCGCTGTTCTCTGGCGCCGATGCCGACGGTGATGAAGTTGCCTTCCCTGATACCAAAATTCCTGGCAAGGGTCTGGCCGATCATCACACCCTCAGTACCTGAGACATACCGGCCGGAGATGAGCGTTGTGATCGGGGGGAGATCACCGGGATCAACGCCGTAGACCGAGGCGTACCCCTGTGAGTCCCCCACCTTCACCTGATCAAATGTATTATAAAAGGCGATCGTCGGATTTCTTCCCGCGATCAGCTTAATCTGCCTGATATCCCGTTCATCGATCCCGGCCCTCTCGTCCCCGACCGACGGGCCCGCCGGGGTGATGATGATGGTGTTGCCCATATTCATCAGTTCATCAGAGACGGACTGTTCGAGTGCCCCCCCGAGGAGGCCCATCGAGGTGATTGCAACAACACCGATGATGATCCCGATGGCTGCAAGGATCGAGCGGAAGAGATGGAGGCGGACATTGCGCTGCGCAAGCTCAAATGTCATTCCGAGGTTGATCACTGGATCACCCCGTCGCGTATTGTGATCAGCCGGTCAGCATAGCCGGCAATCTCATCTGAGTGTGTCACCATGACGATCGTCTTCCCCTCCCTGTTCAGATCGGTCAGGAGATCCATAATCTGCTGCCCGGTCTTTGAGTCGAGGTTCCCCGTCGGCTCGTCACAGAGGAGGATTCGTGGATCATTCGCCAGCGCCCGTGCGATGGCCACCCTCTGCTGCTGGCCCCCGGAGAGCTGGTTTGGCGTATGCTTCATATGCCCTCCGTCAAGGCCGACGAGCCTGAGGAGCTCGGCCGGCCGGCCGGTTCTATCCCGTGCACCGGTCTTGAGGATGAGCGGATACTCAACATTCTCAAATGCGGTGAGGAGGGGGATCAGGTTGAACTTCTGGAAGATGAACCCGATTGCGTCCCTCCTGAGATCTGTCAGCTCATGATCCGAGAGTTCGCGGGTATTCTTCCCCTCAATATAGAGGTTTCCAGAGGTGGGTTGATCAAGGCAGCCGATCTGGTTGAGGAGGGTCGTCTTCCCGGAGCCTGATGCACCCATGATCGCAACAAATTCCCCCACACCGATATCGAGGGTGACACCGTTTAATGCATAGACATCCCCTGCCTCCATCGGGTAGATCCTTTTGACATCTTCAAGCCGGATACAGATCTCCATTCTTCTCTCCGTTCATGGTGCAGGACAGCATGATAATGTAAAGTACATTGTACATTTTGTTATATATGGGTTGTTGGTCGTATCGGAACGGGGAGGTTCTTTGGGTGCAGCGGGTACTATCATACCTCTCCTTCAAAAAGGAAGATCTCCTCCATTGGAACTCCGAAGTACCGGCTGATCTTAAACGCCAGCTCGAGCGAGGGATCATACTTCCCCTTCTCGATGGCGAGGATCGTCTGCCTGGTGACGCCAAGAGCCGCAGCCAGCTCCTCCTGGGTCAGGGTATGCTCTGTCCGGTAGATCCTGATTCTGTTATTCATCGAAGACTCCAAACTTCCTGGAATAATAGAGCCCGAAGATGATGAAGACGAAGATGATCAGAAGAATATTCTGGATCATGGCAAAGCCCTGATCGATGAGGGCCGGTGCGTCCTGCAGGTACCCGCCACCCAGGAGGAAGGCCGAGAAGAGGAAGAGGATCAGGATCGAGACCTCCAGTGTCCGGACCGCCGCCTTCTCGTACATCAGCACACGCCGCTCGTCGATGATGATATTCATCTGTCGCCAGATCCAGAAGAGGAGGAGTGCCAGGGCAAGGAGCAGATAGGTAAGGAGCCTCAGGTTCTCCATCATGATTGCTACCCATGTCCCTGCAAGGATGCCGGTTGCAACGGCGAAGAGAGCCACCCATGAAACGATTCGATTCATCTTTATTCTCAATGCGTAACCTGATTAATAATAGATACCGGAGCATGCATCGGTACCTGTTACATTTTGTAACGCCCCAACCTCCTTTTGTTACAAATTGTAACATTGGTCCCCCACACCTGTTACAAAATGTAACATTAACATTCTATGAGCCCCGATATACTATCCATGTCCAGAGTGGTGAGAATCGCTGACGACGCCTATGAGATCGCAACCGGGTATGCCCCCACTCTCAGCGAGGGGATACGGGTGATGGATGCCCTCATCCGTGAACTCCGGGGGAAGGGATCCTCCTCGAATGATCCAAAAGAGATCGAACGGATGATCAGAAATGCGGTCAGGGATGAGATCGAGTCGGTCGTCTATCGCGGGTAGACGAAACCACAGGTTTATCTCTGACTGGTGAAGAGTGTACGGATAGATTTGCCATGGGTGATGAACTCCGGATTCGTGGATGGGTCGAGGATGATGGAAGAGTCCTCATAGAGGATGAGATCAGATCGATCATCTCAGGCGGATGTGATCGGATCTCCCGTCTGGGTGGAGAGTTCTCCATCACTTGGGGCAGATACCGGCTCCGCGATCACCTCGGCATCGTCCCGGGTGATTCCCCCCCCGGCATCTTCGAAGAGAATGGGAAGATGATCTGCCGGATCTCCCCGGACCCATCACCCCTCCCGCTTGCGAAGGCGATCGAGACCGCCGTCCGACTACGGAGCAGTCCAGGGAGTGTTGTCGCCCTCTCCGGGGGTGTCGACTCCTCCCTCATCGCCGCCATCGCAGAGAGACCCTGCATCGGGGTTGGGATCGAGGGGTCTCATGATCTCGCCCGCGCCCGGGATGTCGCACGGGTGATCGGAGCAGATTTCACCCCCATGCCAATCGATCCGGATGAGGTGGAGGACGCACTCAGACGCATACTCCCCCTTCTCCCCTCGACCAGCCCGGTTGATGCGTCGATTGCGGTGACTGCATATTTCCTCTGCAGGGCGGCATCGGACCTCGGCTATGATCGGATCATCTCCGGCCAGGGGGCAGATGAGATCTTCTGCGGATACAGCAGGTATCTTGAGAGCAGTGACCTTGGGAGAGACCGTGCCGCAGATATCGCCGATCTCCCGCGACAGATGGCAAGGGATCAGGGGGTCGCCGGACTCTTCGGAATCTGGATCTCCCTCCCGTACCTGGATATGCGGGTGATGCGCGCCGCCGGGGAGATCCCCATCGATGCGATGATCCAGTCAGGGGTGCGAAAAAGTCCGCTCCGCTCGGCTGCCAGAGCCTTTCTTCCCGCTGATATCGCATCATATGAGAAGAAGGCGATGCAGTATGGCAGCGGTGTCTGGAAGGTCATCCGGGATCTCGCACGGGAAAGTGGTTTTAAAAGGGCAGTACAAGGGTACATGAATCAGTTGCAGGAAGGTGAGGCAGAGCATGGTTTCTGAAGAGGATGTTGCACATATCGCCGTGATCTCAGATGTCGGCGTGGATGCATCCGAACTGAAGCTCTTTACAGGGCAGTTCAATGCAATATTTGAATATTTTGATATCCTTGACTCGGTCGAGGGTGGTACTGGCGAGCCCGTCGGGCAGACGAACATATTCCGCGAGGATGTTGTCGTCCAATCGCTGTCCCAGGAGGAGGTCCTCCGAAACTCGACCGATCCGGAAGACGGGTTTATCCGGGCCCCGCGGGTGATCTGAGATGGAGAAGACCTTCATCTTTGATCGCCCGGACCCATGCAACGCCTTCATCAAAATCTGTGAGAACATCACCTATGGTGAGGGCCCCCTCTCCGGTATTCCTGTCGGTATCAAGGACAATATCTCGACCGCCGGGATTGAGACGACCTGCGGCTCAGAGATCCTCAAAGGCTATATTCCACCATATAACGCCCATGTTATCACCCTCCTCAAATCAGCCGGGGCGGCGATCGTCGGAAAGACGAATATGGACGAATTTGGCATGGGAACCACCACCGAATCATCTATCTTTGGCCCGACGAAGAATCCGGTCGATCCGACCCGTGCACCGGGCGGCTCCTCAGGAGGATCTGCGGCGGCGGTCGGATCCGGGCTGGTGAGGATGGCGCTCGGTACAGATACCGGCGGATCAGTCCGCTGCCCCGCCTCCTTCTGCGGAATCGTCGGGATGAAGCCGACCTATGGCCGTGTCTCCAGGTACGGGCTGATCGCCTATGCCAACTCGATGGAGCAGATCGGACCGATGGCAGCCAATGTCAGGGACTGCGCACTCCTCTATTCGGTGATAGCAGGCTACGATCCCCGGGATGGAACAAGCATCGACAAACCTGCCCCGGCCCCCGTCACCCCGGTGATCGCCGGAAAGAAGATCGGGGTTCCTGCTGAGTACTTTGGTGAAGGGGTGGACCCGGCAGTTGCTGAAACGGTTACACAGGCGATTGAGAAGTTCGCCGATCTCGGTGCCGAGATCGTTCCCTGCACCATGCCCTCGATGAAGTATGCCCTTGCTTCATACTATGTCACCTCGATGAGCGAGGCGAGTTCAAACCTGGGGCGGTATGATGGTGTCAGGTACGGAACCGCCCCGGAGATGGTCCAGCCCTGGCATGAGGCTTTTTCTGCTATCCGCCGCGCAGGGTTTGGTGAAGAGGTCCGGCGGAGGATTCTGCTCGGGAGCTTCGCCCTCTCTGCCGGGTATCAGGGGAAGTACTATGCGAAGGCACAGGCGGCACGGCAGATGGTAAGGGATGACTTTGCCAGGCTCTTTGCGGAGGTTGATATCATCGCCGGGCCGACGATGCCGACCGTCGCCTTCCGCCTCGGTGAAGAAGCCGATCCCCTCTCGATGTACCTCGCCGATATCCTGACCGTCCCTGCAAACCTTGCCGGTATACCAGCCATCTCGGTACCCTGCGGAGAGGCCCACAGTCTCCCCGTCGGTCTGCAGCTGATGGGCAGGCACTTTGCCGAGGATGAGATCCTTGCTGCCGCCCTTGCATACGAGGAGGGATCAGCATGACCGTCATCATCGGCCTTGAGATCCACTGTCAGCTGAATACTGCCACAAAGCTCTTCTGTGGCTGCTCCACCGATTACCGGGATGACGGGCCAAATACCCATGTCTGCCCGATCTGCCTCGGCCTGCCCGGATCGCTGCCGGTCACAAACCGGCAGGCGGTCATCTATGCTCTCAAAGTTGCAAAGGCTCTTCATTGTGAGGTTCCGGAGGTCTCGGAGTTTGCCCGGAAGAATTACTTCTATCCGGATCTTGCCAAGGCATACCAGATCACCCAGTATGACAAGCCACTCGCCCTCGGCGGATATGTCGATATCGAGGGTGAGGACGGCCGGGAGAAACGGGTTGAACTGACGCGGATTCACATGGAAGAGGATCCCGGTCGGCTCGTCCATATGGGGAGCGGGGATCGAGGCCGCTATACCCTCGTCGATTATAACCGATCCGGAATCCCGCTCATTGAGATCGTCACCGAACCGCAGCTCTCCTCACCGAAAGAGGCACGCCGTTTCCTGAACAAACTCAGGGCAACGCTTGAGTACCTCGGGATCTATGACTCAGAACGGGAGGGATCGCTCCGTGTCGATGCGAACATCTCGATCAAAGGGTATGAACGGGTTGAGGTGAAGAATATCACCAGCTACAAAGGAGTCGAAAAAGCGCTCACCTTTGAGATCACCCGCCAGAAAGGGATGATCCGGAGAAACGCCCGGATCGTCAGGGAGACCCGGCATTACCAGGAGGCGCGGGGTGTTACCACCTCAGCCCGTTCAAAGGAGTTTGAGCAGGATTACCGGTACTTCCCGGAGCCGGATCTTGCCCTGATGCGGGTCACCCCCTGGCTCGATGCGATCGAGCTTCCCGAACTTCCCGATGCCCGCCGTGACCGGTTCATGAACCAGTACGGGATATCCCTAAACCATGCCCGCACGCTCACCGGTGATCTCCGGCTCGCCGAGTTCTTCGAAGAGATCGTCGGCGACAGTCCTGATATCGCCGCTCCATGGACGGCGGATATCCTCCTTGGTGAGCTGAACTACCGGGATATGCCGGTATCCGGCGTTCCTGTACAGCAGTACCGGGAGCTCCTTGATGAAGCCGGAAGCGGGCGGATCACCGATACCTCAGCCGTAGAAATCCTCCGGCTCATCCTCAACCAGGTGATGGAAGGATCAGATCCCGAGAGTCCAAAAGCGATCATATCCCGTCTCGGACTGGCAAAGGAGTCCGGAGAATCCTTCCGGGAGGTCGTCGCGTCGGTCCTTGCCGATAATGATGCAGCCGTCTCTGATCATCGTGCCGGAAAGAACGGGGCCATCAACTTCCTCGTTGGCCAGGTGATGAAGGCGACGAGAGGAAAGGCTGATCCAAAAGAGATCCGGGAGATCATTGAGGATCTCCTCAGAGAGTAGTGTGGGAGCGTATGGCAGTGCACCTGATCATAGCCGAGAAGAATATTGCCGCCCGGCGTATTGCCGAGATACTGGCAGGAAAAGCAAAGATATCCGCCAAAAAGGACGGATCTGCGAATCTCTATGAATTCGGCGATACAAAGGTGATCGGGCTCCGGGGTCATGTCGTCGAGGTCGATTTTGAACCCGGGTACGATAACTGGCGGAGTGCCACCCATCCCCCGCGAACCCTTATTGATGCCGGGATCATCAAGAGGCCGACGGAGAAGAAGATCGTCTCGATCCTGCAGAAGGTGGCACGAAAAGCCGACCTTGTCACCATCGCCACCGACTATGATACCGAAGGTGAACTGATCGGAAAGGAGGCATATGAACTGGTGCGTGCCGTCAATACAACCGTCGAGATCGATCGGGCGCGTTTCTCAGCGATCACTCCGGATGAGATACACCGGGCTTTTGCGGAAACCAAACCGCTTGACTTCCATCTGGCAGCTGCCGGTGAGACCCGGCAGATCGTCGATCTCGTCTGGGGGGCGTCCCTTACCCGGTTCATCTCGATTGCGGCAAAGCGGGGTGGCGGCAATATCCTCTCGGTCGGGAGGGTGCAGAGCCCCACCCTTGCGATGATCGTCGATCGTGAGAAGGAGATCGAGGCCTTCGTCCCGGAGACGTACTGGATGGTCCGGCTCGACTCGGAGAAGGATCAGCTCCCGATCGAGGCACGCCATACCCATGGCCGGTTCAGGGAGAAGGAAGAAGCTGAGGCTGCGGTTGCCGGCTCTCTCCCTCCCCTCACCGTCGATGAGGTGATCGAGGGGGAGAAGGCCGATCGTGCCCCGACACCCCTTGATACGACATCGCTGATCGTCGCCGCCGGGAGACTGGGCTACTCAGCGGCGAATGCGATGCGGGTTGCTGAAGACCTCTATATGAACGGATACATCTCGTATCCGAGGACCGATAACACGGTCTATCCCCCAAGTCTCAATCTCAATGCCATCGTCTCGGATCTCTCACAAGGGGTCTTTGCAGAGGATGGACGATGGGTCACAGGGAATATGCGGCAAAAACCGACCCGTGGAAAGAAGGAGACGACCGATCACCCGCCCATCCACCCCGCCGGGTATGGAAGCCCGGAGAAGATAGGGGAGGGTGCCTGGAAGCTCTATGAGTTCATTGTCCGGCGATTCTTTGCCACCCTCTCCCCTGATGCGAAGTGGAAGACCCTGAAGGTGAATATGACCGCAGGATCCGAGCCGTACACAGCGACAGGGGGGCGGCTTGTGGAGCCCGGCTATCGGACTGTATACCAGTACTCCGATGCGAAAGAGCGGATTTTACCAAAGTTTACTGTTGGAGATACACTCCCGATCAATGCGGTCCATCTCGATGAGAAAGAGACCCAGCCACCGGCCAGATATACCCAGAGCAGGCTGATCCAGAAGATGGAGGAGCTGGGTCTGGGGACGAAGAGTACCCGCCATGAGGTGATCCAGAAGCTGATCAGCCGGAAGTATGTTGAAGGCAACCCCCTCCGTCCAACCCTTGTCGGACGTGCCGTCACCGATACGCTGGAGCAGTATGCTGACACCATCACCCGGCCCGATATGACACGCGCCCTTGAGGATCATATGAACATGATCAAGGTCCGGGAGAAGCGATCCGACGATGTCCTCACCGAGTCGCGGGAGATGCTCGATCGGGTCTTCGATCAACTTGAACAGAACGAGACCCTGATCGGCGATGATATCATGGAGATGACCATCGAGGAGTCGATCGTCGGCCCCTGCCCGGTATGTGGCCATTCTCTTCGTATCCGGAGGATGGGGTCATCCCAGTTCATCGGGTGTATGCACTATCCTGACTGCACATTTAATATGAGCCTCCCGCCGGGGACCTGGGGGGGCGCAGTCAGGACGAAGGATATCTGCCCGACCCACTCCTTACATCACATCCGCCTGGTCCGTAAGGGTGCCCGCCCCTGGGATCTCGGCTGCCCCCTCTGCTCTCATATCGCCTCCAATACAGAGGCGCTCGCCATGATTCCCGGATGTGATGAGGCGATCATCCGTTCCCTCCACGAGCAGCACCTCTATGCGATAACGGACATAACATCAAAAACTCCCCTTGAACTCTCCGGAATCCTTGGTATATCGGCACAGAAAGCAGAAGAGATCATTCTGGGTGCCGGCGATGTCATCAACAGACTCCGTCTCCGGACTGAGATGAAGAAGTTCATCCGTGATAGTATCACTCCCCGAAAAGGAAGGAGCCCGGCGAAGATCGCCAGAGCATTGATCGAGGAGGGTGTCTGTGATATCGTGGCACTCGGCAGGGCGGATCCCGGCCTCCTCAGGAAGGCAGGCCTCTCCGAGACCGAGGCACAGGAGGTGACCATGGCTGCAAAAGAGGCAGGTGATGCCCGTATCCTCAAAGAGACAGGTATTCCTGCCGTATCACTGAAGAAGTATCGTGAGGCCGGGATCACCTCCCCTGAAGCCTTCCTGAGCAGGCATCCGGCAGGTATCTCTCTTGCATCGGGTGTCTCGATCGAGACGGTCATCAGACACCTCGCACTCATCTCTGAGCAGTATAACCGGCCACCTCCGGAGAAGATCACCAAGGGAGCATTTCAGAAAGGGCAGAAGGAACTCACCGACCTCCCGGGTGTCGGGGAGGCGACGCTCCAGAAGCTGGCAGATGCAGGCGTCTATAACAGGGAGACGCTTCTTGCTGCCAGAGGCGATATACCGGGTATCTCTCCTGATGTGATCTCGAAGATGAAGAAGAAGGCGGAAACTGCATGAGCTGGAAAGACTGGGTTCATATTACAAAATTAGATCCTGACAGGTACCTTGAGAAGGATGCAATCGAGATCGTCGCAACAAGCGGAACCGATGCGCTGATGCTCTCCGGGACACTGAATGTAACGCCGGAGAATCAGGCTGAACTCTATGATCTCGTGAGGGATTATGATATGCCGATCGTCGTCGAACCGGCAGATCCCTGTGGGGCACGGTTTGAGGGGATCGATCTCGTCTTTGTTCCAAGTGTTCTGAATGCATCCCACCCCCTCTGGATCGTCGGCCAGCACCAGCGGTGGGTCCGGAACTATGCCATCGACTGGGAGAGGGTTGTTCCTGAGGCCTATATCGTCCTCAATCCGGCATCATCGGTTGCGAAGGTGACCGGATCCGACTGCAGCCTCTCCGCCGAGGCGGTATCAGCATATGCAACGGTCGCCGACCGGTACTTCAGGTTCCCTGTGGTCTATATCGAGTATTCGGGGACATACGGGGATCCGAATGTTGTGAAGGCCGTCTCGGAGAGTGTCTCTGATGCACGCATCTTCTATGGCGGCGGGATCAACAATGCAGAGCGTGCCGCAGAGATGAGTGCGTATGCAGATACCATCGTCGTCGGCAATGCCGTCTATGAGGCTGGTATCGAGGCGCTGAAGGCGACGGTCCGGGCGGTTCGATAGGAGATGCCAGAGGTAGATATCGTCCTCGTCGAGCCCCTTTATGAGGGGAACGTCGGGTTTGCTGCACGGGTGATGAAGAATTTCGGGTTTCGGAATCTCGTTCTTGTAAACCCCTGTCCGCTCGGTGACGAAGCAGTCGCCCGCTCCTCTCATGCCCGTGACATTCTCGAATCTGCAGAACGGATCAGCCTTGAAGAGGTCTTCTCCCGAAGCGCCGTCACCATCGCAACCACCGGCACGCTCGGTAAGTCGGTGACCAACCCGATGAGGATGCCGTTTTATGATCCGACCGAGATCCGTGATATCATCACCCCGATAGAGGGCCGGGTCTCGATCCTCTTTGGCCGGGAGAACTGGGGACTGAATAATGACGAGGTGCGGCGATCCGATATCATCTGCACCATTCCGACATCGCCGGAGTATCCGATCATCAATATCTCCCATGCCATAGGAATCATCTGTTATGAGCTCGCCAATCTTCCCCGTGGGGATTATCTGCTTGCAAGCCGGCTCGAGATGGACTGCCTCTTTGATCATATCAGCTCGTTTCTGGATCGGATCGAACATCCCCCGGAGAAACGGGCAACAACCCTGCTCCTTGTCCGGCGTCTCCTCGGCAGGACCCTCCTCACCGCACGAGAGGCGAGCACGCTCCATGGCCTCCTGAGGAGGACAGAGTGGCATCTCGACAATCCGGAAGGAAGCGATAAGTCAGAGTAAGTGCTAAAGAAGAGGAATGATCCTTGTTGACTGGCAGATCATCGATCGTGTCAATCGTGGCCATATCCTGATCGATCCCTACGACCCAGGGCTGGTTCAGCCAAATTCCCTTGACATCCGGCTTGGCGACCATTTCGTCTGGTATCGGCCCGGAGACGGTGTCATCGACCCCTATGACAGATCGAGTATCGAATCTGAGACCGAGGAGATGAATGCTCCGTATTTTGATATTGCTCCGGGTATGTTTGTCCTCGCAGAGACGATGGAGACGATCGGGCTTCCCGATAATATCGTTGCAAGCATCGAAGGGAAGAGCAGCATCGCCCGGTTCGGTGTTGAGCTTCATCAGACCGGGGGCTGGATTGATGCAGGGTTCCGGGGGACGATCACCCTTGAGATGTGTAATGTGAATGTCCGGCCTGTCCGTGTCTATGCCGGGATGCCCATCGGCCAGCTCGTCTTCTACACGACAGAACGCGCGGCATGCCCGTACGATAAGAAACCGGATGCAAAATACATGGACCAGCGGCAGGCGACCCTCTCCCGGTATGCAGCGAATAAGCGGCAGGACTGAGTTACTTTATACATTATCAATACGCACGTGTACAGGATTTGGATGGTTCAATCATGCGGCTTCTTCTGATACATTCGGATTATATTGAGTATGAGGCACAGAAGAAGACGGCGATGGCTGAAGAGGAGATTATCGGAAAAGACTCCCTCAATGATGCCATCACCGCCTTTTGTGCCGTAGAATCGATCGATGAAGAGGATCCCGGCGATGTCGTCTCCCAGGCGGCAGCCGAGATCCTGGCCACTGCCGGGAAGGTCAACGCAGAACGGGTAATGATCTACCCGTATGCCCATCTCTCAAACGACCTTGCATCACCGGATCAGGCGGTCGCTGCCCTCAAGGCACTGGAAACTGAGCTCTCCGGGAGCATTGAGGTGAAGAGGGCACCGTTTGGCTGGTATAAATCCTTTAAGCTCTCCTGTAAGGGCCATCCCCTCTCTGAGCTCTCGCGGACGATTCTGCCCGGCGGTGCCGATGCACCTGCAAAGAAAGAGGTGAACCGTGAATGGTTCGTCCTGACCCCGGAGGGTGAGAAGAAGGATATCAGCGGATATATGGATGACTCAAACTTCGGCCGTCTCGTCGCAAGGGAGACCGGGGCAGGGGGCTCCGTCGGCGGCGACCCCATCCATGTCGAACTGATGCGGGCAAAGGAGCTTGTCGATTATGAGGCGAGATCCGATGTCGGTAACCTCAGATGGCTCCCCCGCGGGAAACTGATCCGGGATCTCCTGGCCGATTATTGTCTTCATACCGTCCTCGACTACGGGGGATCACCGGTTGAGACCCCGGTGATGTATGATCTCGGCGATCCCGCCATCTATGCGCATGCCGCCAAATTCGGGGAGCGCCAGTACCGGTTTAAATCCAATAACCGGAATATGATGCTCCGGTTTGCCGCATGCTTCGGGATGTTCTCGATCATGCACGATATGCATATCTCCCCAAATACCCTTCCTTTGAAGATGTACGAGCTCTCGACGTACTCCTTCCGGCATGAGCAGAAGGGCGAGGTGATCGGCCTGAAGCGTCTCCGTACCTTCACGATGCCGGATATGCATACCCTCACAAAAGATATGGCAGATGCCCTCTCCTGCTTTGAAGAGCAGCTGATGATGGGGTGGAAGAGCGGTGAGGATCTTGAGACCCCGCTTGAGGGGGCATTCCGGTGCACCCGTGACTTCTATGATGAGAATGCAGACTGGGTCCGGAAGGTTGTGAACCTCTCCGGCAGGCCACTCCTCATCGAGATCATCTCGGAGAGGATGCATTACTGGGTTGCCAAGATCGATCTCGCCGCAATCGACAGCCAGGGCAGACCAATTGAAAACCCGACCGTCCAGATCGATGTTGAGAGCGCTCACCGGTTTGATATCTCCTACCATGACCGCGAGGGCCAGGTGATCCACCCCCCGATCCTCCACTGCTCACCGACGGGATCAATCGAGCGGGTCATCTGTGCCATGCTTGAAGGGACAGGCCGGATGGCGGTGCCATCATTCCCGGTCTGGCTTGCACCGACCCAGGTCCGTATCCTTCCGGTTGCGGAGCGGCATATCGGATATGCACAGGTCCTGATGGAACAGATGAATGCCGCCGCTCTCCGGTGCGACCTCGATGACCGTGACGAGTCGGTCGGGAAGAAGATCCGGGAGGCCGGGATGGACTGGGTTCCATTCGTTGTTGTCATTGGCGACCAGGAAGAGGAGTCAGGGCTTTTGACGGTGACGATCCGGTCAAAATCCGGGCCGAAGAAGCCCTATAAGGAGCAGCTGAAGGCAGAGGATCTCATCGCGCTTGTTCGCAGCGAGACTGCTGACAAACCATTCCGTCCGCTCTATACCCCGCGCCTCCTCTCAAGGAAGCCGCGATATATCTAACCCACTTTTTATGGATACATCCGTCGCCTCCGTCTTCTGCGATTCCTATGATGAGAAGATGGTGGACGCCGCGGTCCGGCGGACACTTGATCTCCTCGGTGGGATCGGGTCATTTGTCCGTCCCGGTATGACCGTCCTTCTGAAGCCGAACCTTCTTGCCGGAACCGATCCGGAGAAGGCGGTGACGACCCATCCCGCCGTCATCGGGGCGGTTGCACGGATCCTGATTGCGCAGGGATGCACTGTTCTCATCGGGGACAGTCCGGGTGCCGGGGTCCGCTACACCCCGGCATCCCTCAGGCGGGCTTACAGGCGATCCGGGATCACACCCCTCGGCGAGATACCGGGTGTCTCCCTCAACGACGATGTCTCACACACCACCCGTGGATCCCCGGATGGCATCGTGGTGAAGCGGTTCCTCATCATCTCCCCTGCGGCGACTGTGGATGCAATCATCACCATCTCCAAGCCCAAGACCCATCTCCTGACGACCTATACAGGCGCGGTCAAGAATCTCTTCGGCCTCATCCCCGGCCATGAGAAGTCGCTTTTCCATACCCGCTTCCCGGAAGCGGAAGGGTTCTCCGAGATGCTGATCGATCTCCATGGCGCCGTCTGCCCGGTCCTGCACCTGATGGATGCCGTCACCGGGATGGAAGGGAACGGGCCGATGTCGGGGATCCCCCGTGATATCGGGCTGATCCTTGGATCCAGAGATCCCCATGCCCTCGATTATGTCATTTCCTCAGCAATCGGGATACCCCCGGAGAGTATCCCGACGATCACGGCGGCAGAAGAGCGGGGGCTCCTCCCAACGGCTCCCCTGATCATCGGGGATGATCCCGCCTCGCTTCGTATCGCCCCGTTCCGCCTTCCCGATACGAAACGTCCGGCAGGCCTCCGGATGAAGATAATGAGAAAGATCCTTGCCCGCCTCCAGCACTCCGGCCGGATCATCACACCCTACCCAGAGGTTATCCCGTCTGCCTGCATCGGCTGCGGCGCATGCGAGCGGATCTGCCCGGTCGATGCCGTCACCCTGAAAAACCGGGTTGCGGAGATCGATCTCTCCCTCTGCATCCGCTGCTATTGCTGCCATGAGTCCTGTGAGGCTGCGGCAATCGGGATCAGAGACTCGCTCCTCTCCCGCCTCCTCTTCGGCAACCGGCAGTAATTATAACCTCTCGAACCGAATATTTCCCAATGGTTCAGCTGACGGTCGATATCGGTGGGCGGCCGGGGATCGACTGCCGTGGTTTCTGTGCATACTGCTACTTCCGGCATACAGGAAAGAAGGAGATCCCGGCATTTGGATGCAGGTACTGCCTTCCGTTCATGAAGGGATGCGATTATTGCAGGAAGGGTGTGAAAGAAGAGTATCCGGGCTTCAAACCCCTCCGCGAGATCGCAGATGCCGTCCTTGCCGATATTCAGTCTGTCAGGGGAGATATCACCCGCGTCACCATCAGCGGGGGCGGGGACCCGAGCTGCTACCCGGAGTTCCTTGATCTTGTTGATCTCCTTGCAAGTCTGGAGGCTCCGCTGCATATCGGATATACAAGCGGAAAAGGATTTGACGACCCCGGCATCGCCGATATTCTCATCGAAGCAGGGCTCACCGAGATCTCATTCACCGTCTTTGCGAGCGATCCCGCGCTCAGGCAGCGATACATGAATGACCCGACCCCGGAGGTCTCTCTTGAGATCATCCGGCGGCTGGCCTCAGAGATCGATGTCTATGCCGCCTCGGTGATCCTCCCTGGTGTCAACGATGGTACGGTCCTTGAGGAGACCTGCCGCTGGCTTGAGGAGATCGGGGTGAAAGGCCATATCCTGATGCGGTTTGCCAATGCGACCGATCAGGGTCTGATCCTTGAAAATGGTCCCATCATCGCTGATCATCCGGTTCAGACGGTGGAGGAGTTCTCTGCCATGGTCGCATCGGCGGCTGCATGCTGTACAATGAAGGTCTCCGGGACCCCGCTTGCCGATCCCGATATCGGATCCCCGTTTGCGATCCGGCATGAGCCGGATCTCATCGCCCGCCTTCCGCGGGTGGAAGGTACCGCCTCCGTCATCACCGGGAGTGTCGCCGCCCCCTTCATCCGGGAGATACTTGATGCCTGTGGCGGCGGCGATGTCGTCCCTGTGGCAAAAGAGATCGCCTGCCTCATCACCGCAGATGATCTCCGGGGGCTTGATCTGAGCACCCTTGCCGGGACGGTCATCATCCCCGGCCGTTCATTCGTCTTCCTCCCCGAGGCCGAGGCGATCCTCTCGGCAGATGGCATTCACCGGCAGGTGATCCGTGGGCCTGAGATGCTCACCGCCGATGCCGAGACGAGTATGGGGATGACCCGTGACGGGGTGCTTGAGATGGAATTCTGCGGCTTTACGGATCTTATCGGGATGATCAATCTGTATGGGAGGTGAGCTGGCGAGGGTCAGTTGAGCCCGTCAAGATAATGAAGACTCTGAATGAACTGATCCATCCGCTGCGTCTCAATGACGGCCGTTGCATCGTCAGGAAATGTCTGCATGAGATCCGGGTACGGGATCGTTCCGTTTCCAATGGCATTATGCGAGTCAAAGACCCCGCAGTTGTCATGGAGGTGGAGGTGGATGATCCCATCGGTCTCAAGAAATGCCCCGGCGAGGCCATTGAGATGGGCATGACCGAGATCCAGGGTGATCCCAAGACCGAGACTGGTGATCCTTTCTGCACAATCCGGCGTTTTAAAGAGATAGGGGTCCCAGCTCCCCATATTCTCTAGTGCGAACCTGACCCCCCGCTCCTCCTGTACTGCTGCGAGATCGACGAGCGACCGGTCAAGGGCGGTCTCTGCGGCATCCCGCATCCCACTCTCAAAGAGATGGCCCGGATGGACGACCAGACGATCGGCACCGATCCGATCTGCGATCAGGGAGAGACCTGACAGTGCTTCAATAGAGGCCCGTCGCATCCGTTCATTCACCGATGCAGGGTTGATATCCCCGCATGGCGCATGGACGCTGTACTTGAGATCATATGAATAGCAGATCTCCTCATGATAGAAGAGCGAATGGAGGCCATCAGAGAGGATCTCAACGCGGCTGGTGTAGTCGGAGAGGAGTGCGAGTGCCTCATCAAGGGGATGATCGATGAGGCAGTATGTGGATGACCCTGTCACACCCGTCTCCCCAGGAAGAGCCCGGTGGCCAGGAGGAGTGCCATGGCAGGAGTGAAGAGAGATACCGGGGCTTCGGCAGGGGGATGCTCCTTCCCGGTTGTAGCGTCAAAGAGTTCAGGGTGTATCGCGGCTGCAACCTCCTCAAGTGCATCGACGATCCGGGGGCCTGCACGGCTGATGATATCGGCATCGACGAGGATCACCTGATGGTTCTTGACTGCATTGAGGTTCTGGAATCGCGGTTCGGTCATAAAATACTGATAGATGACATTCTGGCCTGCAGTTCCCATCCCGGTCCCTGAACTGACGAAGATGTAATCGGGGTTTGTGACGATGAACTCCTCAAGACCGACGATCTCCCACTCGTCGAGATGAGCAAAGACATTCTCGCCTCCGGCAGCCCGTATCACCTCATTCTGGAATGTCCGGTCCCCCGAGACCCAGACCGGCTCATGCCAGACGACATGGGCCACGGTGGGGCGTCCGGGAATCGCCTCTGTCCTGTCGGTTATCGTCGTGGTCCGCAGCTCTAATTCATTTGTAAGAGCCAGAGCGCTCTCCCGGACCCCGGTGATCTCACCGATGAGATTGATATTATCGAGGATCTCATCCATCGTCTCCGGACTGAGGACGATGACGGTATGCCCCATAGAACGGAGACGGCTGAGGACCTCCTCGGTGTTGCCCTCCACCCCGACGATGAGATCAGGCTCAAGAGCAACGACCCTTTCGACACTGATGGTGCTGTACCCGCCGACCTGTGGAACCGCTGCCGCCTCAGGGGGGTAATCCGAGAGATCGGCAACCCCGACAACCCGCTCCCCAAGTCCGAGTGCAAAGAGGATCTCGGTATTTGAGGGTGCCAGAGAGACGATGCGTTGCGGATACCCCTGGAAGGTCATCACAGTCCCCTGATCATCGGTGATTCTGATCACCCGGTCATGATCGGGGTTCTCAGCACCACAGACTGGTGAGATGAGTCCGGACAGCGTCACAAGGAGGAGGAGAGGAAGTATCATCCTTGTACTGGGTTTCATGCCTCTTCTATGTGAGAGGGGAGGAGATAAGATGATCTACTTGTCTGTTGTAAACAAAAAAAATATTGTTTAGTGGGGATGTCAGATCCCCCTCCTTCCATGGAGGAGGATCATACAGCCGGCAACTGCGACCGAAAAAATGAGGAACACCCCGATGATAGAGATACGATATGACGATCTCATATGATCACCCCGGACTTATCATTTTTCTCATCGAATCGTTTGGATGAAAGAAAGTTCTGTATCTCCTGGAGACTTTCTATCCGTAATGCTCCGCACCCCCATAGATCAGTGATGAGCCGGGTCGCCTCTCCTCCGGAGTAATCTTGGATACCGGTATCCATCCCATACATCACAACCTTCTCTTTATATTCATTCAGTACCCTGATATTTTCTATATTGCCCCTCCCAATCGGCATATTCAGGAGGATGATGAGGTCCGCCTCCGTGAGGCATCTCTTCAGTATGGATACTGACTCTTCTGATATCGGGGAGAATGGCGGCTCGCTGATGACCATAATCCCAAGCTCCTTTGCTGTCAGATAGTCTGAATCAAGAATATTGAGGACACCTGTTGTGATCTGTATCCCCTGTGCATGGAGGGTCTGCATCAGCTCCGATCCCGTGCCTCCGCCACAGAGTATATGGATCCTTGTGGATTGCGGAGCTCCCCTCTCATGATCATACATCAGGAGGATATAGGGTCTCCCGGTGAGGGGGTGCTTCCTGACGATGACATCCACACCATAGACGGCCCGGATATTCTCCCTGGTCAGCACCTCTGCGGGCGGCCCCATCGCATGGATCTGCCGGTCTTTCAGGAGCAGAATCCGGTCACAATAGGATGAAGCGAGGTTGAGATCATGGAAGACACTGATGATCGATGCCCGGACCGTCTCGCGGCGGATAATGCTGAGGATCTCGATCTGGTGGCTGATATCAAGGTTTGAGGTCGCTTCGTCCAGGAGGAGAACCTTTGGCTCCTGGGCAAGTGCGCGGGCGATGAGGACACGCTGCCGCTCCCCCCCGCTGATGGCATTGACTGAGGTCTCGGCAAGATGATCAACCGATGCCAGCTTCATCGCCCTGGTGCAGATGGCATGATCCTCGCGGCTCTCGGAAGCAAATCTCCCGATGAAGGGGTGCCTCCCCATCGTTACGATCTCCCTGACGGTATAATCGAACTGGATGGCAATCTCCTGCGGAACGACGGCGACCTCGCTGGCAAGCTGGCGGAAGGTGAGATCCGCCATATCCTGATTATTATAGTAGATCTCACCGGACTCAGGGGTGACGATCCGGCTCATCGCCTTGAGAAGGGTTGTCTTTCCTGAGCCGTTCGGACCGACGATCCCTATCATCTCCCCCTGCTCTGCTGAGAATGCTATCTCTTCGAGGATTCTGGCTGCTCCATAACGGACATCCAGCCCGGTGATCTCAACTGCCTTCATGCCCGCATCCGCCTCCTGAGGAGATACATGAAGAAGGGTGCCCCGAAGAATGAGGTGATGATCCCAACCGGCATCTCGTTGCCGAATGTCCGTGCAAAGGTATCAGCCCAGAGAAGGAGGATGCTCCCGGCGAGTATGGCGGCAGGGAGGAGCACCCGGTGATCAGGACCCACGATATTTCTCATGATATGCGGGGTGATCAGCCCGATGAACCCTATCGCACCCGCGATGGAGACGGCAATCCCTGCAAGCAATGAGCTGATGAAGAGGAGGATCACTTTGAGCTGCTCCACATTGACACCGAGATGCATCGCCTCCTCTTCTCCAAGGGAGATGATGTTGATATCACGGGCGAAGATGTAGATTGCGACACATCCGATGGGAATCAGAAGACCCACATGAACCTGGCTCCAGGAGACCGTCCAGAATCCCCCCATCAGCCAGAAGATGATCTGGTGCAGGCTCTTTCCCGCGGTATACATGAGAAATGAGAGCATCGCCGAGAGGAACATCGAGAGGGCAACCCCGGTCAGGAGAAGCGTCTCAACCGGGACCTTCCCTCCCCTCCGTGCAATCATATAGACCAGGAAGGTCGCTCCGATCGCACCAATGAAGGCGAAGACGGGGAGGCCAAGGCCTGCAAGGAAGACGATGGAGATTGCTGCCCCCAGTGACCCTCCAGCGGATGTTCCGATGATATAGGGATCGGCCATCGGATTCCTGAAGAGCCCCTGCATAGCTGTTCCTGCAGTTGCAAGCGCTGCCCCGACAAGCACGGCGGCGATGACACGCGGGAGCCGTATCTCAGAGATGATCTGATAATAGACTGGGTTTGTAAGGATGGAGCCGATCGGAATGCTGGTCGGCCCGGTCAGGACGGCAGCTGCCATGCTCAGGAGGAGGGTGACAGAGAGGGCGATAAGGATGAGGGGATTCCGGAGGCTCATTCATGTCATTGTACTTGATTTAAGGTAATTATAGTTTATTAAAAAGCTCTGTGAATATATTGCCGGGTGATTCAGAGTTATACGGGTTGTCACCTGCTTTCCAGCTTCAATGATTTTATTCCATTGGTTGACCCATATTCCGGGATGACAACCCCGCTTGAATCCCGCATCAACCACACCTTCAATGATCCCACCCTCCTCACCCGCGCCCTCACCCGCTCAGCATACGCACGCGAAACCGGCCTCCCGGATGGGCAGCATATGGATGCGCTCGCCGTCCTTGGCGATGCGGTGATTGATCTTCTTGTTATCGAGGATATCATTGCATCTGGCGAGTCTGACAAAGGTATTATTACGAACCGGAAGGTACATGCCGTCAATATGCTTCGCCTCAGAATGGCCGCAGAATCTCTTGATCTCAGTACATATGTCCTCTGGGGGAAGGGGGAGAAGAGCCAGGAGATATGGCAGTCAGGGAGGGTTCTTGCCGAATGCTTCGAGGCGCTGATTGGCGCCCTTTATATTGACGGGGGAATACCCATAGTAAAAAGGGTGATTGCAGCAACCGGCATCGGGAATAATTGGAAAGGTTGAAGTAATGTAGGCAGCGATGCTACTATTGTTATTCATATGAAGACTCTCCGGGAGAAATTCGGGGTTTGGGGAAAGCAATGATCGGGCGGATGATGACGATCGGGAGTGAGATAGCAGGTCTCACATGTCGGGGGGGGAGGCCGGCAAACGAGGACTCTTTTACGATCCTCCCTCTTCCGGATGGCTATCTTATTGCGGTTGCAGATGGTATCGGTGGGCAGGTTGCAGGTGATCGGGCCTCATCAATAGCCATCACGGCACTGCGTGACCATTTTTCTGAGGCATACACAGGGGGTCTCAAAAATGAGGAATTTCACCGTATACTTGAAGAAGGATTTATAGCGGCAGATAGAGCCGTCAAGACTGCGGCGACCGGTAATGCAAAAGGGATGGGGACGACGCTCGTCGCCGCCTTCATCAGGAGAAATAAAGCTATCATTGCACATACCGGAGATTCCCGTGCATACCATCTCTCCGGCCGTGTCGTCTCCGTCACCCGTGACCACTCGCTTGTCGCCGAGATGGTGCAGCGTGGCCTCCTCGACTCAAGCGAAGTGATCCATCACCCGCTGCGATCATATATCACGCGGAGTATTGGTGGGGACTTCACCGTTTCGATGAAGAGCATCAGCCTTCATCCAGGTGATGTTCTCCTCCTTGCATCGGATGGTTTTTATGAACACCTTGATGAGCAGATCCTCAGCTGTGAATCGCTCAGGGATGATCCGGCCGGGATCCTCAGACGGCTCATGAATCGAGTCCTCGCAGTGACACGGGATAATGCGACCGGTATCGTCTATCGCTCCCCGGTCTTCTCATCAGGACAGAAAGAATAAGGGAGCTGCTGATCCCAGAAGAGATACGCTCTCTTCGAATACTTTTTCTTATCGTTGATCAATCCTGTAGTATGGCGCAGGTGACGATCTTTGGAGGGGCCGGTTCCATTGGTGGGAACAAGATTCATATCAGGGAGGGATCATACGGTCTCCTCCTCGACTTTGGTATCGACTTCTCAATATACTCACGATTCTATGGGGATTTCTTAACCCCAAGGAGCGGCCGGGGAATCTATGACTATCTCCATCTCGGCCTCCTCCCGCCAATTGCAAATTATCGGCAGGATCTCACCCCGGCAGATCTCACCCTGAACGGGATGCCGGAGATCCCAATTGATGCCCTTCTCCTCTCTCATGCACATATGGATCATGTCGGCCTTGCCGGGATGCTTGATACAGCAATTCCTCTTGTGGCATCAGGAACCACCCTTGGTCTCATCAAGGCGATGCAGGACTCCGGACCTGCCAGGATGGGTTCTGACTGTATCTACACAAAAGAGCGGATCCCCCATGATGAACGGACCCTTATATCCGGGAGAAAGGAGGCCATCGGGCGCGATCTCATCGTCACAGATGCAATGACCGACTCCTTCAGTTCCCTCATATCAACCATCCCACAGGGGAAGGGAGCCACCATCACTGCATCCGTCTCAGCTTTGGATGAATCGAAGATTCCGTTCTCCATCGACGCCTGTCCGGTTGATCACTCCATCCCCGGGGCAACCGGGTTTCTTCTGGGTGGCGATCTCTCCATCGCCTATACAGGGGACATCAGGACGCATGGCAGGGAGAATACCGGCACATCACGGTTTGTGGATGCTGCAAGGGCCATGGGAACCCTCATCATCGAAGGGACCCGGCTCTCACGTGAAGAAGAGCCTTCGTATTCAGAGGTCTCGGAGGAGGAGGTTGCCTGGAACTGCCGGGCAGTTGTCGCAGAAGAGAATGGACTGGTTATTGCAGACTTCTCTCCGCGGAATATCGAGAGGCTGGCGATATTTCAGGAGATCGCAGAGAGATGCGGACGGCAGCTTGTCGTTACAGCAAAGGATGCCTATCTCCTCCAGGCAATGGCAGCCTGCGGCCACTTGAACCTTCTCCCCTCGCTTATGATGCATGGGGGATTTTCCGATCCCCGTATGGCTGGATGGAAGAAGGGGTTATCTGAGCATATTTCCCCGGTCTCTTCAGAAGAGGTGAAGCGGGATCCCGGCGGCTACATTCTCTGCTTCTCACTGTATGATCTCGTTGCACTCCCGGATATCGATCCAGAGGGCGGGACCTATATCTATTCGACATGCGAAGCCTTCAATGAGGAGATGGCTCTTGATGCGGCCCGTCTCCATCAGTGGCTCGACCGCTTCGGAATCAGGTGCCATGGTCTCCCCGGCAGATCACCCGGTTCATCCGGGTTCCACGCATCCGGGCATGCCTCTCCCGGTGATCTCGAGGCTATCGTTGACAGGATCGATCCCGATCTGATCATTCCGGTCCATACAACCGCCCCGGAATGGTTTTCAAAACGATGGGAGCAGGTTGTTATTCCGGAGACCGGGGAAGCGATCATCTGCTGAAGACAGCATGGAGATACTCCCGTGTATGGCACTCCCCGGAAAGCCGCACCTGATGGCTCTCCCTGGTGATCCGAATCTCCTCAAAGGGTTCTCCAAGAGTTCTGAGCTCTTCTTCGGTGAAGTAGTGGGTGATAATACCCTGGCGCAGGAAGGTGAAGGGTTCAACCTCCTCACCTTTCCCGCACCGCATATCGTTCCTCGAAAAAACTGTGCAGTGAAATGCCCCACCTGCTTCCAGAACGCGTTGAACTTCCCCCAGCATGAGCGGCCGGCCTTGTACCGTCAGATGACCGAGGATATGGATTCCGATGACTGCGCCAAATATCCCCTCCCTGAAGGGGAGATGACAGCCATCCCCGACGATGAGATCCACATTTCGTCTTCTGCAGAGTCTGACCGCCTCCTCTGCTGCATCGAGACCGGTGATCGCCCAGCCTCTCCCCTCCATCGCCGGAAGGTGTTTCCCATTCCCGCATCCAAGATCGAGGATACGGGTCTTTGGCGGGAGGTCGGGCAGTTGGAATGGGACCCCCCCGTAGAGTGCGCCCCTCTTCCGGTAATCGGTGTTCCATGCCTCCCTGAGGATCCCGGGATCGAGTCTGCCCATATAGATTCATGGCGCTGCGGGATGATATGATCCTTCTTATGTCTGGTCTGCAACGCTACCATTACCTCCTCGCCCTTCTTGGCGTCATCATAGCGACAGTGATGGCGACTGAAGCGATGATCATCGCCGGGTTCCCTGCGATAGAGGCGGAGTTTGGCGTTGCATCGGTTATCATCGCATGGATCCTCCCGACGGTGATGCTCGTTGGTGCCGTCATCCTTCTTGCCATCGGATCGCTTGGTGATATCATAGGGAAGCGCCGTGTCATCCTTGCCTGCCTGGGTGTCTATGGAGCAGGAATCGTCCTTGGTGGATATGCCCCGGATATGATGACCCTCCTTCTGTCACGGATGCTTCAGGGGGTCGGCCTTGCCATCGCCCCTCTTGCGTATGCACTCGTTGCTGAGGAGACCCCGCCGGAATGGGTGGCAACCGGAATTGGCGTGCTTGCTGCCACCTATGGGGCGGGGAGCTTCCTTGGGATCATGTTTGGAGCATTCATCATCGAACATATCGGGTGGCGTGCCTGCTTCCAGCTGATGATCCCCGTGGTTCTGCTCATCATCATCGCCGCATGGTTCATCCTCCCCCGACATGGCATCCTCCGGGAGGGGAAGATCGATCTGATCGGGATGGGACTCTTTGCTGCCTCGATCCTCACCGGGATGATCGCACTGACACAGGGTGGTCTCACCGGGATGAGAAATCCGCTCGTCTGGGGAGGGTTTCTCCTTTCGCTCCTCCTTCTGATCCTCTTCCTCCGCCATGAGAAACAGACTCCGGATCCGCTCATTGATCTCGAAATGATCCGGGAAGCACCGTTTCCTGCGATTACGATCAATGCGTTCCTCGTCGTCTTTGCCTTCTTCATGCTCCTTCAGCTGATGCCCTATATCATCTCACAGCCTGCCGGACTTGCTCTCCCGATCATCTTTGTGGGTATTCTTCTGATGCCCGGATCTCTCACCGATATGGTCTCAGGCCCTCTTGCGGGGTACCTGGTCACAAAAAAAGGAGTTGTTTTGCCGTTTCTCATCGGCAGCATCACGCTTCTCATCGGCAGCGGGATCTTCTTCCTCTTCGAGCTGACGCCACTTCTGCTTGTCGCAATCTGGATGAGTTTCTCAGCAGGCATGTCGATCCTCCTGACCATCGATAACATGATCGCCCTCGCTTCAGCACCCCCCGGCCAGACCGCTACCGCAAGTGCGTTCCTCCACACCATCCAGAGCATCGGAGGTGCCCTTGGTCCCATCGTTGCCGGTGCGGCACTCACACTATACCCGGGAGAAGCGGCGTTCACGGTGATATTCCTCGTCGTCCTTGCCGTCTCAGCCGCCATCCTCTTCCAGTCTGCCGTTATCAGGCGATATCTTCCATAGGATTGCCAGTGACGGAATACAACAAATTATTTCTGAAGACGGGGACTACCTCTCTCCAACGATCCATTACGAACAAAACAATGCGTCTTCTGCAACAGGCCCGAGCCATATGCCGGCACCATGATCTCAAGGATATCGTCTGTGGCACCTACCGGTATCTCTCTCAATACTGCATTCCTGAGAAGGGGATCATGGTTGCACACGAACGACTGACCTCTCCCGGCGATCAGATCGTTATTGTCGGAGGGGGAGACGGTGTTACTGCAGTTACAGCAGGAAGGATTACCGGGACGAACGGCTCAGTGGTGATATATGAGGCTGGGGATCGAGCCTGCCGGGAGATAGCAGAGAGGATACAGTCAGACGGGCTCTCATCCATCTGCACGGTTCATCATGCCCTCGTCGGACCGCATATCGATGTCTATGGAGGTGATACCACCTCCGCGTCCCGTATCCATCCCCGTGACCTCCCATCATGTGATGTCCTTGAACTCGATTGTGAAGGGGCTGAAGTTGCTATCCTGCGGGATCTTCGGATGCGTCCACGGGTCATCATCGTTGAGATCCACCCAATCCATTTCACCGAGGATGCATTCTGGGTACTCGACAGGCTCGACGATCTCGGGTACGAGATAGTCTATCGGAGCGGCCATGACGGGATCGAGATCGATGATGCAGAACTGCGAAAGCTTCTCTCCGGATCAAAGCACTGTGGTATTATGCTAAAGAACGGAGCCCGATCCCCAGGAGTTGTCGCGGCTCTCAGGATGGATGAGGGGCCAGAGAAAAAAGAGAGTTCGGGTTCTCTCTATGCAGGGACGCTCTGATAGAGCATCGTCACATAACGCCATGTAAAGAGTGAGAGTGGCGGGCCGAGGAAGAGGGCAATGAGCCATCCGAGCACGGGAATTGCCGACAATGCCCCGATGATAAAGGCCAAGACTGCGATGATGATCCAGAGAACGATAATGGTGATGATGTAGTCAACCCACCCGATCTTTCCAATATGCTCAAAGATCGCGCTAAAATTGAATGCCTCCATGATATTACCGGTTTTAGCAAACCTGACGACACCGGTGTATGCGATGAATGAGATGATGATCGCAACAACAAAGGCCACAAGCAGACCGGCAAGCAGCTCGGCGATTGCTCCAAGGATGAACTCATCCGGAACAACACCGGTCATCTCGCCCATTGCGGCACCGGCGATGATGAACGGCAGCGTTGCTGCACCGAAGATCACCAGGATGAGGATTATCGGGATCATGTAGATGAGGGCGACGATGTTCAGCTTCCAGCCATCGACAAAGAGCTTCCCCCAGTCATCCACCTCTGGTGCCGGCTCTTTCCCTGAGAGGACAGAGACGAGATATCCATTGAAGACCGGTACAAGATAGAGTGTGATGCTTGTTATCAGGTAGGCGATGACAAGCAATATCCACTGCTTCCACTTTCCCCAGACAGCCTCCTGGGCATAGGAGAACGATTCGGATGCAATTGTGCTGATAGACATAATGAATCAGGGTGATTTTGGATAATATGGTATATAAATCATCCCTGCCCTCTTCCGGGGATGATTCCATCAGAACGGCTGGCTTTTCGTCTTCAGATATCGCCAGTCTCCAGCGCAAACGATCTACTCGTTCTCCAGACTTTCCCGTGCCTTCTTCAGTTCCTGCTTCATCTCATCTGTCGTCGTTGGATACCTGAGGTCGAGCTGGGTGATCCCCTTGACGATGAGATCCGCCACAAGTGTTCGTGCTGCCCACTTGTAATCGGCCGGGATGATGTACCAGGGGGCGTCCTTTGTGCTCGTCTGGAAGAATGCCTCTTCATATGCTTTATGATAATCATCCCATCGCTTCCGCTCGCTCAGATCGGAGAGGGAGAACTTCCAGTTCTTCTCTTCGTTCTTCAACCGGGAGAGGAGTCGCTCTTTCTGTTCATCTTTTGAGATATTCAGGAAGAACTTCAGAATGATCGTTCCGTTTGCGATCAGATGCCTCTCAAATGCCCGGATATCCTCGTATCTGGTATTCCAGAACCCTTCATCCGGTTCAACAACAGGAAGTCGTTGATCACGTATGATTCCTGGGTGAACCCTGGGGACGAGCACATCCTCATAATAGGATCTGTTAAAGATCCCGATCTCTCCCCTGCGTGGCATCGCCTTCCAGAAACGCCAGAGGAAGGAGTGGTCAAGTTCATATTTTGTTGGTACCCCAAAGCTCGTGACACGGCACCCCTGTGGATTGACACCTGACATAACATGCTTGATCGTTCCGTCCTTTCCGGCAGTATCCATACCCTGAAGAATAATGAGGATCGAGTAACGATTGTCTGCCCAGAGAAGTTCCTGGGCGCTTGCGAGTGCGGTGCGATTCTCTTCAAGGATCTCAAGGGCCCGTGCCTTGACATTATTCTTGCCCCGCTCTTTCAGGACATCGTCCTGTGCCCATCCGGTATAGAAGTCTTTGATCTTCACACTCTTACCGGGCTTGACGAGGAGTTTTTCAATATATTTATCCTTAATCATTCCGTCTCAGGGTATAATGCTCAGGAGATGCTATAAAACAGTTGGTGTAGCCTGGTACCTGTTCCGGACTCCTGGTGAACCCGTCCTGAAACATCTATTTATAGCTGACCTGCTATGTAATTCCCATGGTACTATCGGGTCTGCACTGTCCACAGTGTGGGGAGATGACCGTTGTTGCAGAGCGGCCATCTGATAATGAGATCTGGATCAAATGCGGGACCTGTGACCTCTTCATCGGGCTCTCCGAAGAGGAATGGAACCGTATCAGAGCCTCGGAGAACAGGGAGGAGAAGATTCGATCCATTTACCAGAAGCTTCATCCCCGTATGGAGAGGGTGCAGAGCTGCCGGTTCTGTTCAGCAAAAAAGATCGGTCAGATGACAGGCGGCTCCTGCACCACCTGCCTCTCAAAAGCCCTCATCATCGTCCTGATCATTTTGATCGTCTCTGCGTTTATCATCTGGTACGGCCTCTTTTGAGTATTGATCAGAATCTGCCATCCTGTTCAAAACTGCGGTTAAAACGGATGGCAAGCTCTGCTTTATAGAGCTCTTTTCCAAGGTAGGCGGCATGATCCATCCGGGAGACCCACCCTCTGGCCTCAATCTCGTGGTATATGGAAGCCCAGTCACGGGCCCGGATCGCACTGCCGCCTTTTTCGGCAATGATCTCTCCCTCATCGATGCCAATCCGGAAATTTCCGCATGGGTCATAGATGAGCTTCCTCTCCTGCTTTTCCGGCTGAATCAGGGTATCATACCGGATTGGAGGTTCATGCCGCCGCCGCTTCTCCTTGATGACAAAGAGATCAATGCCGAGATCCTTCGGGTACGGCCTTTCATCCATCAGTGCCATCATCATCGTGGCCCGCCGCATCTCCCGAACCGACCCCTTCGTCTTGTCCGAGTGCTCGCTTGAGAAGATGACTGCGGCACCAACCTCCTTTGCCATCGCCGCGAGGAGGGCGTTTGCCCCCGGGGAATCCGCATCCAGGAGTTCTACCACATTTCCTGCACCGAAGAAGAGGGGGTGATCGGTACCTGCCGAAGCATACCCTGCAAGTGCCCTGATGAGCCCCGAACCGGCAGGGGGGAGGAGGGGATCGGTAATGAGGCAGGAGATGCCGCAGGCCTCGGCGGCAGCAATATTTGCAGCAAGCCCGGCCTCTCCGGGAACGATGACTGCCGCAACCCCGGCGTCAGCCACCGCAGATCCGATGATCGGGATATTTGCTTCCTGGAGGGAGAGGATGAGATCAGCTCTCTCCAGGGCGGCCCTGATCAGATCCGGATCCTGTGTGTCAACTGCAAGCGGTCCATCGATCCCTTCAAGATCATTGAACACTCTCCGGAGATCCTCCGGGGTGGCATCAAATCCAAAACCGAGATCAACGATGTCAGCGCCTGATGCGAAGAGTCCGGCAACCGCGACCCTGAGATCCGGATGGCGATGGGCATCCATTATCTCCGCACAGACCTTCATCCTGCTGCTGCCACCGATCTTCTGCCCCCTGATGAGAAAGGCAGGATCGGCCTCCTCTTCGATCTCAGCAAGCCGCTCAAGAGCACGCTCCCTCTTCATTCCCGCGATGAGATCATCTGCCGGTATGGTGCGTGAGAGTTGTATCTGGCCGACCCCCGGCAGGATCATTGCCAGATCGCTCGCATGCCGGGGACCGAGGAAGACCGGAACCCCTGTCTCCTTCTCAACTCCGGAGAAATCTGCAGTACACATTCCGGAGACTATCACCTGATCATAATGCGAGCTCTGGATCAGGTCGATGAGATGCCTGGGAGAGATGAACGATGCCACCTCGCCGATGACCTCCACAACACAGTCATGGCCGGACTCGCTGGCAGCCCTTCTGACCAGGTCCTCAGTCTGGGTGCCGGTAATAAGGAGGATCCGCATGGGTGATTGGTTGACCCAACCCTACATCAAGATGGCGAATTGGTCTTTGGCTGGGATCGTATGTATACGACTGGTATTTCTCTGGATTTGATCCTTTTGAATACGAATAGTTGATAAAAGAGGGTATTTTGGCGATAAAACCACCTGGATACGCCGTATGACTGTATAGCAGGGGATCAGGGATCCCGGCCTGATGGGGCTCAGGCGGTTATCCTTTCAGCCATCTTCTTCCCTGCTTCAAACGCCTGATCAAGTTCGTCGCCATCGGGGACGAACTGGACCTCCATCGTCTCGGTGACCGTAAACCCTGAGTTCTTCAGTTCATCTGCCACCATTGCTGCCGCACCTCCCCGGCCCCCCATCGAGCCGAAGGTGAGTGCGAACCGCTCGCCTGTACGATCGAAACGAAGACCCTTGAGATAATAGAGGAGATCGCCGATGCTCGGATACGGCATATCATTGATCGCCGGAACACCGACCATGATCGCTTTTGACTCGAGAATATCCTTGACGATCTCTGATCGCTCATCCTGGTGGAGATTGAAGATCTTCACATCCGCACCCCCTGCCATCACCCCTTCTGCAAGGGCATGGGCAAGTTTCTGTGTGGACCCATGCATCGTATCGTAGATGATCGTCACCTTCGTCTTCATTGCGGTGCCTGTCGCCCATCCGACATATGCGTTGATGATCTTTTTGGGATCGGTCCAGATCTGCCCATGGGCAGGTGCGATCATCTTCACTTGTGCGAGGAGGTTGAGGCCCGTCAGCTCATCTGCCTTCTTCAGAAAGAGGGGTGTCAGGGGGACGATGAGGTTGGCATAGAACTTCTGTGCCGCATCCATCAGGGTGTGGTCGGGGATCTCCGTATCAAGTCTTCCGGTGCAGCAGAGGTGCTGACTGAATGCATCGTTTGGAAAGAGGATCCCTTCCTCGGCATAGAGGGTGAACATCGAGTCGGGCCAGTGGAGGAGGGGAGCCTGGACAAATGCAAGGGTCTTCCCACCGATATCAAGGGTATCTCCGGTTGTGATGTGATGAAATACTGCATCCTTAAGCGATGGGTAATGGCGATGGAGTGCCTTCTCGCAGATCCCGGTGCAATAGATTACTGCCTCGGGGAAACGCCTGTGAATCTCAGGGAGGGCACCGGAATGGTCCTTTTCGGCATGATTCTGGATGATAATATCGATCGTTTCATCCCTCCCCTCTGCAGCACATGCATCCCGGATTCTCCCCCACATCTGTGCAGACTGGCCGGGGTAGACGTTGTCGATCAGCACGGTCTTCTCTCCGAAGATGAGGTACGCATTGTATGACGTCCCATCGAGCGTATAGCCGTGGTATGTCCGAATATCCCAGTCCAGGGTGCCTACCCAGTAGACACCATCAGCGATTTTATATGCTTCAGCTTTCATTGGTATAACCTGTTCGTTTGGTATAGAATGTTCTAAGATTTACGAACAAATAAGGGTTACGAAATTATCCTGAAAATGCAGTGATATTGGGAAACGACATCGATCCTTCAGTATACTTATCTATCACAAGGCAGAATAACCATATTGCCAATGGAGATCATCGGATTCCAGCCAGAGTATGCGGTTCTTACTCTACTTGCGGTTCCGTTCATCGGCTCTCTCCTCTGTTACCTCGCAGGTCGATACTCCGCCCCTCTCCGCAACCTGATTGCGGTCTCTGTCCCTGCCCTGGTCCTTCTGATCGCCGGCCTTGGCATCCCCTTCCTCTCTTCTGATCTCAGCTTCCGGATTGCCATTGAGAGTGAGTATCTCTTTTATACCCCGATCATCCAGATGAATCCCTTCTCGTATGCCATCATCCTGATCACTGCATTTGTCTGGATGCTCGGCACCGTCTATGCCACAGGATATCTTGGCGAGAAGGAGAGGACGAACCGCTTCTATACCTTCTGGCTCTTCTCACTCTTTGCGGATCTCGGTGTACTCATCTCAGGCGACTACATCACACTGTATCTCTTCTTTGAGTTGCTGACCCTCTCGGCATTTGTGCTGATCATCCATTATCAGACAGATGATGCGGTTGCTGCTGCAAAGAAGTATCTCTTCCTTGGATTATCCGGTGCTTTCCTCATTCTTGCGGGTGCCGCCCTCCTCTTTGCAGGTACAGGATCGATTGATGTGGCCCCCCTTGCAGCCGGGTCAGGCCTGACCGGCTCCCAAATCCTCCTCATTGCCGGACTGATGATCCTCGGCTTCGGTGTGAAGGCCGGGATGTATCCCGTTCATATCTGGCTTCCTGATGCCCACAGCTCCGCCCCGACACCCGCTTCTGCTATACTCTCCGGACTGATCATCAAGGTTGGCGCCTACGGAATCTTCATCGTCTGCCTCTTCATCCTCTTCCCCTCCATCATCTCAGGCCCTCTCTCCTCTTCCGGCTCTCCCGCCGGGCTCGTCCTGATATGGATCTCTCTGATTACAATGATCGTTGCCGTCTTCCTGGCCCTGATGCAGACCAACTCAAAGAGGATGCTTGCGTATCACAGTATCAGCCAGATGGGGTTCATCCTCCTTGGCATCTCCTGTGTGGTGTATCTTGGGGATGGGGGATCAAGCGGCTTTGCCGGGGGGCTCTATCATCTCATCAACCATGCCCTCTTCAAGGCCTCCCTCTTCCTCGCAGTAGGTGCCGTCTTTCTTGCAACCGATGAGCTGAATATGTATAAAATCGGAGGCCTCTGGCGCTCCATGCCGTTTACTGCCCTGGCAATGGTAATCGGTGTCTGTGCAATATCGGGCGTACCAGGGTTCAACGGGTTCGTCAGCAAGGCATTCATTCATCATGCCCTCATCGATGCACAGGCTGTTGGCGGGTGGACCCTCCTTCCTGCAGAGGCGATCTTCTTCATCGTCTGTGGAGGAACCGTCGCCTCCACGGGAAAGCTCCTCCTCTTCACCTTCTTTGGCGAGTCAAAGCTTCAGAGACTGCCGCTTGATAGAACACCCCTCCCGATGAAGGCAGCGATGGCCTCCCTCTCGGTTGCGATCATACTCCTTGGAATCCTCCCGGGTCTTGCCATCTTCTTTATTCTGCCAGCAGCAATGGTCTTCCCGTTCTCCGAGTCAGGAATCGCATATATTGCCGGATATGCCGGGTACGCAGGGGCAGGCATCTATTCTGCCGGCAATATCGGCTATGCGATCCTTGAGATAGGTATCGGGGTCCTCCTCTTCATCGCCTATGTCTTCTGGGGATGGTTCCATTGGGAGAAGAAGGTCCCCTCCCTCATCTCCCCTGATGCCTGGTATTACCGGGTTACCGGGGCATTTCAATCGACCGGGCGATTTGTCGGAGTCGATCTCCTCTCCGGAATACAGGAGATGACCCGGACCGCAGATGAGCATTTTCAGGAGCGCTGGCTCATCTTTTCGCGCAGGCACCGGCGAACCCTGCTTAATCTCTCTACATTCGGGACCGGCATCCTCCTCATCACACTGGTCCTTGGGATCTACCTGATCATTATTATTCTCGCCCCGGTCATCGGATGATAGTATCAGAACCCGGTGATACTCCTCACGATTGCCGTTGCCACCTCCAGAGGGAAGTACGGCGCATTTGGAATTATTCCAAAGAGGATGACCATCACAGCGGTGAGGATCAGGGGAAACTTGATGAGCCAGCTCGTCTGCTCCTCAAAGTCGCCGGTCTCTGATGGTTCTGAGAAATAGGCATGGTAGATCGGGGGCAGAAAGTAGGCTGCATTGAGGAGGGCACTGATGAGAAGGAGGAGGACATAGATCGATGCTCCGGCATCAAGGGCACCGGTTATCATGAACCATTTTGTGATGAACCCTGCGGTCAGGGGTATGCCGATGAGGCCAAGCCCTCCGATGGTAAAAGCAGCCCAGGTATAGGGCATCTCATCGGCCATCCCATGCATCTCGGAGAGGCGGGTCTTCCCGGTTGTGACATAGATGGCTCCCGCACAGAAGAAGAGCGTGATCTTCATGAAGGCCTGATGCATCATATGGGCAATTCCCCCCTCGAGGGCCGCAGGTGCAAGAAGGGCGACCCCGAGGACGATATAGGAGAGCTGGCTGATCGTGGAGTAGGCAAGCCTCATCTTCAGGTTATCCTGTGCAAGTGCGATGAATGAGGCGGTGATGATCGTCAACCCGGCAAAGGCGGCAAGGAACGGTGCGGCGCCAATTTCGGTGAAGAGTTCCATCCCAAAGATGTAGAAGATGATCCGCAGGAGGCCGAAGGCGCCTGCCTTGACGACTGCCACTGCATGCAGCAGGGCGCTCACCGGGGTCGGTGCGACCATCGCAGCAGGCAGCCATCCATGAAGGGGCATGATTGCGGTCTTAACACCGACTCCGGCGATGAAGAGGAGGCAGAGAAGCCGGAGGACATCTGTACTCCCGGTTCCGTTGAGTATCCCCCCCTCGGCAAAGTCAAGGGTCCCCGTCATCGTGTACGTGAGAACAATTGCAAAGAGGAGGACGATCCCCCCGGTCATCAGGTAGGCAAGGTACTTCTTCCCGGCGTCCATCGCCTCCTTCGTCTGATTGTGAACAACGAGCGGGTATGTGGCAAAGGTGAGGATCTCATAAAAGATGAAGAATGTCAGGAGATTCCCGGAGAAGGCGATCCCGACGGTTGATGCGATACAGACGGCAAAGCAGAGGTAGTAGCGTGTCTGGGCATCTTCATTGAGGGATCGCATATACCCGATCGAGAAGATCGAGGTGACAATCCAGAGGAACGATGAGAGGAATGCGAAGTAGATTCCAAAGAGATCGACCGTCAGGGAGAACGGAACCCCGGGCAGGAGGGTGACCGGTGTGAACTGGAGTACCCCCCCATCCATAATGGTCTGGTATATCGAAAAAACCAGCACAAACTTGAGGAGAGCCGCCGCCATCGTGACCCCCTCGTTCAGATAGCGGACTCTGTTTCCAAATACTGCGATGAGTATTGCCGCGGAGAGCGAGATACAGAGTGCTACTGCCGGGATACCAGACGTGATCACCTCCCCGCTCATAGTCCACCCCCAAGGAGTGTATCGGCGGCGGGCCGTATCATCTCCATCGGGATCTCAACAAAGAATCCAAGGAGGATGGACGCCGCCCCGAGGAGAAGAACAATCAGAATCATATGCCACTTTCCCTCATCCAGCCGGTGTTTTCGATGCGATGGCTCAAAGTATGCAAGACGAAATATCCTGAAGAAGTACAGGGCGGTCAGGAGGGTCCAGAAGAGGATGACGCCCGCATAGATCAGGAGGCCGGCTCCGATAGCTGCATTTGCCACATATATCTTGCTCATGAACCCGCCACTTAAGGGAATCCCGATTATGGAGATGGCACCAAGGGAGAAGCCTGCCATGGTATATGGCATCTCATCGGCGAGTCCCCGGAAATCCTCAACCATCCTGATCCCCGCCTGAATCAGCAGGGCATCGGCTGCGATGAAGAGGCAGACTTTTGCAACGGTATGGGTGATCATATGCAGCATTGCACCCTCAAGCCCGGTTGATGTCGCAAGGCTGATGCCAAGGACGATACAGCCTGTATTTGCACCCGTTGAATATGCAAGCATCCTCCTGATATCCGACTGCTGCAACGCAACGATGGAACAGATGACGATAGCAACTGCACCGAGGAGCGCAAGGACGGAAGGAAGCGGAACCGCCTCTCCGGATAGTGACGGGCCGAATATGACGTACACAAGCCTGATCAGGGCGACCAGGCCGGCTTTCAGGGCAAGGGTCGAGATGACCGGGGTGATGGAGGGTGCATGAGCATACGCATCCGGCATCCAGATATGCAGGGGAAAGAGGCCGATCTTTGTTGAGAGACCTGCTATGAGAAGGGCAAAGCCGGCAAGAACCGTCCATGAATGGATGATATCCGGAAGTATCTCTCCCATTAGTGTCATATTCAGGGTGCCGGTGCTGATGAAGAGAAAGCCGGTCCCGATGAGGATCAGGGCAGACCCTGCTGATCCGATCAGGAGATACTTATATCCGGCAAGGAGGCTCTTTCCATCAGCCCTGATGGCAACCAGGCCATACATGGCGATTGCCAGAATCTCAATGAGGACGAAGAGATTGAAGAGATCATTTGTCAGGACGATCCCCTGCGTGGCTCCGGCAGCAAGAAGAATGAGCGTATAGAAGATGGTCGTCTTCTTCCTCCCCAGATCAGGGATCGTCGCCTGGAGGTAGATGATTGCGATAAGGGTGATCGCTGATATGAGAAGAGAGAGGACTGCACCAAGATGATCCGCGACAAATTCTATTCCCAGCGGCGGGGCAACACCTGAGAGATTGTAGGATACCGGTCCGTGGATGAGAACACGGTGCGTAAGGAGGAGGGAGCAGGCAAGATTGACGGACACGGCTGCAACAGCGATCCCTTTCACTGTTCTGTCAAGGAGGATGCCGACGAGCGGTGTGATATATGCCGCTATCACCGGGATCATCACAACGAGGATGGGGAGGTGGTCGGTGATCGGGGTCATAGCTCCTCCATCAGCCTCCCTGCATCGAGTGTTCCGTACCGCCGGTAGATGAGGACCGCAAAACTGAGTGCAAGTGCCGTCATACAGAGGGTGACGACGATTGCCGTGAGCATCATCGCAGAGGGGAGTGGGTTTGCATAGAGCATCGCCCCGGTCTCCGCCCCCTCCTTCGGCAGAATAGGGGCGACCCCCCCATCAACGTCGCCAAGAGAGATATAGAAGAGGAAGATCGCGGTCTCGATGATATTTAACCCGATGAACTTCTTGATCAGGTTCTTCTTCGCTATCATTGTATACAGCCCGATCATGATCAGGACGATCGAGACCCAGTAGTTGTAATGGCCCAGGATAAAGTCAGGATCGAGGGCGTTCATTCTCCCCTCCCGGTTATCGTGAGGAATACGAGGCAAATCATCCCGGAGACGGCGATGCCGATCCCAATCTCAACGATGGTGATCAGGATCGCATGGATGGCATCATCAGGGAAGGGGAGCGGAAAGAGGCTGTACTGGAGGAATGATCCTCCTGATACGATCCCAAGGAAGCCTATCGCCCCGAAGATGATCGCTCCTGCAGAGCCAAGGATCCAGAGTTTTGACCCGGCGAGCCGGGACCGCAGTTCGATACGGCTTCTTCCAATCGCGGCAAGGATGAGTGCGCTCGTAAAGATGATCCCTGCCTGAAACCCTCCCCCTGCCCCGAGGTGGCCATGCAGGAGGATGTATGCCCCAAAGAGGAGAAGAAACGGGACCATCAGCCGGGCTATCGTCCGAACGATGATATCACCTCCCGTCATCGCCTTCCTCCTCTCTTCTCTTCAGGAAGAGTGCGATGATCCCAATCCCGACGGCAAAGACGACGGTCACCTCACCGAGGGTATCAAATGATCGGTAATAGGCGATGATGGCGGTGACGATGTTCACAACACCGGTGACGTCCTTTGCTTCTTCGAGATACAGGTTTCCGGACACTACCGCAGCCGGGGCATCCGGACTGCCGAAGGAGGGCATCCCCCCGGCAGCGAGGGCAAGGATCAGCCCGATGACGAGTACAATGGCAAGAGGCCCTTTCTGGATCCCCTCATCATCTGAATCCTCCTCCATCCTGCTCGTCTTCTGGATGGCAAGGATGAAGAGGACGGTGGTGATCCCTGCACCAACCGCCGCCTCAGTGAGGGCGACATCCGGAGAGTTCAGCTGGGCATAGATGATCGCCATCAGGAAGGAGTAGACGGAGAGTATCATCGCAGAGACGAGGAGATCCCGGGTCTTCAAAGCCCAGATTGCAAGGATGATCAGGGCGACAAGGAGGACGCCGTTTAGGAGCCAGATCATCGCTCCCCCTCCTTCTCTTCCTCTCTCCTGACCGTCTCCTCCATCTTGGATCTGATGAGAGCCTCATTCTCTTCTTTCTCTCTGATATAGTCCCCTGCCGGCTCTCTGTACTCATCAATGCCATCCTCCAGCTCAGGACGCACGCCGGATATGTATGCACCTTTGGCGAGTGCCTGTGCGGCAGTGGGGCTTGCGATCAGGAAGAAGAAGCTGATTGCAAGGACCTTGAGTGAGAGAAGGGAGAACCCTTCAAAGAGTGCAATGCCAAGGAGGATGCAGGTCTGGCCGAGGGTATCGCATTTTGTTGCGGCATGAAGCCGGCAGAAGAAATCCGGAAACCGCAGCACCCCGATGGAGCCAGCTAAAAAAAAAAGCCGCCGGCGAGGAGCAGGCCGATTGAAACAAACGACAGGATGGTATTCATGTGAATATCCTCCCGGTGGTCAGGTACCGTGATACACAGAGGGTCACAAGGAATCCGAGCATCGCATACGTGAGTGCAATATCGATGATGTAAGGCTGGCCGATCTGCGTAGCGACGATGACGAGGAGGACGGCTGTCGTCGTTCCGATGATGTTGACTGCCATGATCCGATCAGGCAGGGTTGGCCCTTTTGCAACGCGATAGAGGCAGATGAAGGCTGCTATTCCAAGGATGACCCCGGTTCCTGTGAGGGCCATATCGATCAGAGGTGTCGCTGCCATTACACAATCCTCCTTTCAAAGAGGTTCTGCACAGCCCTGTGCAGCATCTCTGTCTTCTGCTGCGTCCTGTCCGGTCTGGTCAGATAATGGATGAAACAGGTGCCATCACCGGCCATATCCATCGTCAGGGTCCCGGGGGTGAGCGTCAGGGAGTTTCCAAATGTTGCTTTTGCGGTATCTGAGGTGAGATCAGTCTCGAATCTCCGGATGGTTGGGGAGATCGGGAGATCCGGATGAAAGATGATCCTGATCAGGTCGATGTTTGCCCGTATGATCTGGGACTGGAGCCGGATAAGATACGGGATGGAGAGGAGGCAGACGATGAGGAAGCTCCTCTTTGCCCCGGTGGTGTCCGGGTCAGTTGTATCATAGATCGGGGCGAGATATGCAATCAGGAGTGATGCGATAACCCCCATGCCGAGATGGACAGGATCGGGGTGGCCTGAGAGGATGATCCAGAAGAGGAAGAGGATCCCTGCCGAAAGGATGAAACCGGCCACGCCCCGTAGATTCATAGGTTTCTGATCATCTTTTGGGATTAAAAAAGGTATTGGTCGGAGGTATGAGGCAGCGTCGTTCTATATACCGCCGGCTCACGCTGGGAGAAGATATATAATACTTAAAATTTAACTATTGAATATTATATCTAATCTAATAGGGACAACACTACATTCAGAAAGAGCAGATCCGTACCTCCTCCCGCATTGGAGTTCCATCTCATGATCCCGCACCATACTATTACCCGGATACTTCCCGGCCAGCATATAGACCGCATCATCGATATGATGAATGTGTCGTTGGCCGATGCCCCGTTTCAGACCGTACTCATCCTTCCAACGAGCCGCCTCGTCGGGGAAGTCCGCCAGAGACTGCTGGATGAGGGGCTCTCGCTCATCGAGTCTTCGGTTACAACCTTATCTGGTTATGCAGACGCGGTCATAGAAACAGATGCCGGGGTGATGAGGCGGATCAGCGATCATGAGAAGGAACTCATCATCGCTACTATCCTTGAGGAAGGGGCATATCCCCTCATTGCACCAAAGAAGCATTCGATATCCGGCATCGCCGGGGAGCTCCGGGTCCTCTTTGATGTCCTGCAGAGCCGAAAGACTGCATATCCTGCTGCTCTCTCTGACCTCCAGGGCCAAAAAAGCGATGAGATCGGAATGGTATACCAGGAGTACCAGCGATACCTTTCAGACCAGAACCTCCTTGACAGGCAGGGGGCGATCATCCATGCAACAGACCGGATCAGGCGTCATGGAGGCCGCAAAAATGTCTTCATCTATGGCCTCTATGAGCCCCACCCCATCGAGCAGGATCTGGTGCTTGCATTGAAACAGTCGGCTGAAACGTTTGTGTATACCCTCCCCTGGATGGATGACTCCCGCTGCTTTTATGATGACGGCTCATGGCTTGGTAACCTTTTGGAAGAGGAACCGGCTTCTCAGCCTCCGGCTCTTGCCCGTTTCTTTGATGATCCGCTTCCGGAAGAGGGAGATCCCCCTCTGCGTCTCACCCGGTACCGTGATTCTGTTGAGGAGCTTGGGGGAATTGCCACCAGGATACGGACCCTGATTGATGAAGGGGTAGATCCGGGTGATATCACCCTCGTCTTCCCGGCGGTTGCAGATACGGTTGAGATGACGGAGGAGATCTTCTCCGAATATGGCATCCCATACTCCACATCGGCCGGAAAGGTTCTGACTCGGTTCCCCCTTGTCCAGTCTCTCCTTCAGCTCCCTGCACTCCCGCTCTCAGGATATCGCCGGGATGATCTCGTCTCACTTCTCAGATCTCCATATTTCCAGTATTCTCACGATCTGGATGGAGAAAGAGTACGCCTCAGGAGCGGAAATGTGGATCTCCTCTCGCGAAAGGCCGGCATCAGGGGGGGTGAGGGAGAGTGGCGGGAGAGGATCGGTCGCTATATTCGTTCTCTGGAAGAGTATGCTGCCCGCCTCCCTGAAGAGAAGGCGCAGAAACGTCAATGGATGATCACGAATGCCCAGGAGACACTGGCGGGGATCGAATCGCTCATCGAAATGCTGAACCCACTTCAGGGCGAGGAGACCCTCGCCGGCCATCTCAGGAGATACCGGACTCTTCTTACCACCCTCGGGCTGCCATATCTTCCGTCCGATGGTGATGAGGTGATGCAACGCAGAGAAGAAGAGATCCTCAGGGCGTTTATCTCGATGCTTGAAGAGCTTGAGGGAGCAGCAGCCATCCTTCCAGAACGCCGCATCTCTCTCTCATCATTCCTCTCAATCCTCTCGTCGGCAGCAGGAAGGAGGAGGATGACAGAGAGGAGCAACCGGCATCGGGTAACGGTGGCAGGTATTCGTGAAGTACAACACATGAGGATTCCGCATCTCTTCATCGCGGGACTCACCGAGGGTGCGATGCCACGGATCGCGCCCCGTCTCCCGCTCTGTACCTCTGCCGAAACGAAGAAGCTTGGAACACTGTCAGGCAGGGAGATCATTCGTAATGAACGGTATTACCTCCTTGCCGCCCTCCTCTCGGCAGGAGAGAGCCTGTCTCTGAGTTATCCGGCAACAGATGGAGATAGGATCCTGCTCAGATCGGGTTTCATCGAAAGGCTCCCTGAAGCTGCAGGGAGTACTGATGGATCGGCATACTCCCGGATTGCACAAGGTATCTCGGCGGGTCGCCTCCTTGCAGAAGGGGAGGCGGCCAGGGCCTCATCACTCCTCGGCTGTGATATCCTCTTCGTGGCCGATCGGATCTCCATTGAAGAAGGCCGGAGAACCGGTGAAAACAGAAGAGAATTTGCCGGTATCATTGGTGGGGATGGCGCCATCACCGCCTCCCTCCTGAAGAGGTTCGGGGATGAGACCGTCTTCTCGGCGACCCCCCTTGAGGCGTATGGCCGCTGTCCATTCTCATTCCTTGCCCGGTATGTCCTTGGGATCGAACCGCTCCCCGAGATCGATCTGGATCTGACGGCACTTGAACGGGGCAACCTCATCCACAGGATAGCATACCGGTTCTATGCCGACGGACGGTCTCCACCCACTGCCGGAACACTGGTCGATTCACTCGAAGCCATCCGCTCCATCTGCCGGGATGAGCTGAAAGACTCTGCCCGCAGCAACCCGGTATGGATCGTGGAGGGAGAAGGCCTCCTCGGATCTGATCGGCCAGGTCTGCTTGAAGAGTTTCTCAGGTATGAGATGCATCTGGCAGCGTCTCCGTTTACTCCTGCCTATTGTGAGTACTCGTTTGGGATGCCACCTTCAGATCGGGATAGTGATCCGGCATCCACCCCTGGTCCGGTCAGGATTGCTCTTGATGATGGATCGGTCCTTCTTCTCAAAGGGAAGGTGGACCGTATCGACACAACACCGGACGGGAGGTTCTGCGCCATTGACTATAAGACCGGATCATCCCCGGGGCTTGGGGATATTACCAACGGGCGCGCACTCCAGCTCCCCCTGTACATCCGGGCTATCGAGAGCTCACTGGGCCTTTCTGCTGCCGGAGGGGCGTATTATACCCTGAAGAAAGCTGATGTGAAGTGTCAGGCGCTCATCCGTGATCAGGCGGTGGATGATTACTTCCTGCTGTTTGCACGTTCACGTGATGGCGGAAAGAGGCCACTTGACGATCTCATCTCCGAATCCCTCGGATGGGTGAGGCGATATCTTGAAGGTATCCGGAGCGGTCATTTCCCGATCACGGATAATCCGAAGAGATGTTCAGATTACTGCAATTATCGCTCCATCTGCCGGATGGATCCTCTCCGGCTCGTTTCAGGAGGTGACGAATGAGGGGGCTAACAGAACGCCAGGCAGAGGCGGCACGCTGCCATGATCAGAGCCTCTGTGTGGTTGCAGGTGCAGGAACCGGCAAGACGCATCTCCTGGTGGAGAAGTACCTTGATCTCATCGAAGAGGGGCATGCCGGTGTCAGTGAGATCCTGGCTCTCACCTTCACCGAGAAGGCGGCGGCAGAGATGAAGGAGAGGATCCGGAAAGCCGTCATGAAGAGGGAGGGCTGGGAGGCTGTATGGGACGATCTCCTCTCAGCACATATATCAACCTTTCATTCCTTCTGCGCCCGGGTACTCCGTGAGTTCCCGATTGAGTCGGGTATCGGCCCGGGTTTCATCGTCCTTGATGATCCGGCCCTTCGTATGATACGTGAGGATGCAATCCGGGAGCTTCTGTATGGCGAGGTGCAGGGGGAGGAATCTCCGGTCATTCCGGTCCTCCGTGCAATCGGGCCGAAGGATTCTGCTGAATACCTTGACACGTTGTATGATGAGAGGGAGTATGCTGAGAGCTTCTTTTGGACTCTTGAGAAGGATGATGATACAATCCCTGCCTTCTGGGAGGGTGCGGTATCGACATTTGTATCAGAAGCGGTAGAAGATCTTCTGAAAGAGCCATCTTTTGCCGCTGCCCTCACAAGGCTTCATGACTTAGCCAATCAGTACCCCGGCAGCAGTGATCGGGCGATGGAGTACCTCCGTGAGGTGGAAGCGGCCATCCCCGATCCGGATGACGGTGCATCTGCTGATACCCGCCTCTCCTGTATCCGGCACCTCATCCGGATTCATTCATCCTACACAGCCAATATGGGATCGAAGAAGAACTGGCATGGGGGCGATCTTGACACGCTGAAAGAGAATTTTAAAACAGTGCGGGACAGCCTGAAAGCAAAGCATGAGATCCTGATCCTTTCCTTCTCCCGGGATGATCCCTTTACCCGGAGGACGATTGCCTTCCTCCGGGATCTCGGATTGGTCTTTGGTGCGTATACCCGGCTGATCGATACGGCAAAACGACGCCAGAACGGGCTTGATTATAATGATCTCATCAGGATCACCCATCAGCTCTTCACCCGGAATGATGACCTTGTCGAAGAGCATTTTCGTCGGCAGTTTAGGTATATTCTGGTCGATGAGTATCAGGATACAGATCCTGCACAGAGCGATATCATCAGGATGATCATCGGTGATACAGAGCAGGCGACCGATCGCCTCTTTGTTGTGGGAGATCCCAAACAGTCGATCTACCTCTTCCGGCGGGCGGATGTGACACAGTTTGCCGTTACCCGTGATCTCATATGCCGCCAGTTCTCAGGACGGGAGATTGCACTTGATCGGAATTTCCGGAGTACTCCGGAGGTGATGGGTTTTGTCAATCACCTCTTCTCCTCTCTCATGAAGGATGCAGGAAAACCATGGGAGTTCCCCTACCAGATGCTCCAGTCCGAACGGGCTGGTGAGACGGGATCGGTGACCCTCCTCCTTTCTGATGGGGAAGGGGATGCTGACACGATGGTCCGGGGGGAGGCGGAGATGGTCGCCAGATATATTCAGTCTGCTGTGGTGCAGGGGCAGATACCGCTCTCCCATGCCCCTGACGGAACCCCTCTTGAGAATCCAAGGCCCGCGGGGTATGGTGATATCGCTATTCTGGTTGAAAGGAGGAAGAATATTCCGGTCTTTGGCCAGGCACTCAGGAGGTATGGCATTCCGCTCCATATTCATTCGGGAAGCGGCTTTTATGAGCAGCAGGAGGTCCTTGATCTTCATCTGCTCCTCTCATTCCTGGAGAACGATGAGGACTCCCTTGCACTCTTTGGAGTACTCCGATCCCCGTTCTTTGGCCTCTCTGACTGCACGCTCTTTCATATCAACGAGGCAGGGCCGGAATGGATGAGTCTCTGGAGACGTCTTGAGATCTATGCAGAAGAGCACCCAGGGACCGATGCTTCACGGGCATATGATCTCCTCCTCTCCTGGAGATCCTATGCTGACAGGATCGAACCGGCATCGCTCATCAAAACGATCATTTCCGACTCAGGAATCTATGCTGTGTACAGTGGTACTGAAGGCGGAAATCAGGCGATTGCGAATATGGAGAAGCTCCTTTCGATGGCTCGAAATGACGGGAGGAGCCTCTCTCACATTATTGAGATGATGCGGATCTCCATATCTGGTATGAGTGATGCTGGTGAGGCATCGGTTGATCTCTCATCTGATGAGTCCGTCTCCATCATGACGGTCCATGCATCAAAAGGTCTTGAGTTTCCGGTTGTTATTCTGCCGGAACTGTCCCGACGGATCAATTATTCGGCGGAGAAGATCCGGGTTGAGGATGATCTCCTTCTTGGAGTGACGATCCCTGACCCGGATGATGGCTTCACACCGAGGCAGACCCCCATCCTCGTCATGCAGAACGAGAGGTATCGCCAGAAGGAGGCGGCTGAACGGCGGCGGCTCCTCTATGTTGCCACGACCCGTGCACGCGATCACCTCATCCTCTCCGGCAGCCGGGAGGGACCTCCTCCGGCTGACCTCTCGCTTTGCAGGAGCAGAATGGACTGGATCAGCCATATCCTCGGGATCACCGATGAGGTGGTTGCTGCAGGTTTCCTCGAATTAATCCCGCCCTGCGGCTCAGGAGCGATCAGGATGCGCATCATCCCGGATCCGACCTCACTTTTGGCTGAGCCGGTATCGCGTGAGCCTTTGCCGCGGGATCTCCCTGAATCAATCATCTCTCCGGGCACCCCGGTTCAGCCTCTTATTCCCCCTCCGGGCGAGCCCCTCCTCTCACCAAGCCGGGTTGAAGCGCTCCGATCATCTGATCCAAAAAGCGAACGGTTCAGATTGAAGAGAGGACTTGGGCCGAAGAAAGAGGATGCCCGGGTGCGTGGATCTATCCTGCATGAGGTCTTTCAGGGGAGGGATCCCGCCACCGTCCTCCGGAGCTACGGGTGTCCGGATCCAGAGCAGGCCTCCCTCCTCTCGGATCTCTATGATCGGTTCCTCGCCTCGGAGATGATGCAGGGCTGTCTTGAGGATCATTGTGAGGTTCCCTTCCGCTCCCGTGTGCATGGGGTTCTCTTCAGGGGGACGATCGACCGGGTGGTCCGTCGATCTGATCAACAGTGGGTCATCATCGACTATAAGACGGGGTCAGTCGCCGAATCGGATATCCCCGCACTCATCAGTGAATATCTCGTCCAGATGGCGGTCTATCGCCATGCTGCCGAAGCGATCCTTCGTCAGCCGGTGATACCATATATCTACCTCCCGGAGATTGATTCATTTGTGGAGGTCCGGATCGATGAGAGGGAGGTGGCAGCCCGGATTGATGAGGCGGTCGAAAAAATGAATGGCTTTTGATGATGACTATCTCTTCCATCGCTTCAGTTCCGGGAGGAATCGTTCATTCATCTTCTTCGCCTCATCATAGGGCATTGCCCCAAGCTCCTCCATCTTCTGCGAACAGAACCCGATCATCTCCTCGAGGGTGATCCCTCCATCCAGAAACTCCCCGTTCTGGTAGCAGTAGACACAGTAGTCAGCTGCGGGTGAACCATCAGATTCTGTTCCGAAATGCTCATCACGGTGCATCGGCATCCCGCAACTCTGGCAGAACGGCCCTGCAGGTATCTCTGTCATAGAGATGAGAAGGGAACGCCAGGTGATAAAGGATCGGGAACAGATGATGCTCTCCTGGATCAGAGGTTTTTATCTCATGTGAGCGTTATCTGTACCTGGTGAATAGCAATGCTGGATCTTATAATCGGCGGGATTCTTCTCCTTCTCGTCATAGGGATTATTCTCTGGTTTGTCAGTGTCTACAACCGGTACTATCGTCTGAAGAACGGATCAGAGGCGACACTTGGCCAGATAAAGGTCGCCATGAAGAAGCGGCTTGATATGATCGATCAGCTTCTCGGATCTGTGAAGAGTTATGCGGAATTTGAGAAGAGCACACTTGAATCTGTCACAAAGATGCGGGCGAGCGTCGGGTCTGCGGGTGCGGGAGATCTTAACGCAATTGAGGCGGAGTCCCGCAGCGTTCTTGGACGCCTCTTTGCTGTGATGGAGAATTATCCGGATCTGAAGACCTCGGAGACGGTGAAGGATCTGATGGGTTCGATCAAGGGTCTTGAGGATGAGATCGCCCGCCACCGGTATACATTCAACAATATCTCCCAGCAGTTCAATACCATGCTCCAGACGATCCCCTCAAATATCGTCGGAAATATGATCGGGATGCAGAAACTTGAGTATCTTGAGTTCGAAGATGAGAACCTTGCAAAGGCTCCAAAGATAGAGTTCTGAGGTCTTCTGCATGGAAGAGAAGAGACTGATCGGACTCCTGGTTCTGGGGACCCTCATCCTTGGCCTCTCCGCCGTCGGCCTGATGGAGATCTATCCCAGGGAGGCACTCGATTATGGCGGGGACCTTATCGTCACATCGTATGAGGTGAGCTGGCAGGAGGATGGCGACCTTATCGAGCGGTATATCTACTCTGTCCGCTCGGCCGGGGAATACCGGATGCTGTATCGTGCCTGGAAAGCCCCCCTCATCCACGGGGATATGATCTCCGGCGAGCCGCATATCCGCCTGATCTCTGCATCAGCTCCGGCAGGTTCAACTGCGTACCTGAAGACTGAGGATGGTGGTGTTCACCTCTTCAACGGCGATGATCCACGGGCCCGGTCGCTCGTTTCTGATCTCGCCTATCCAAATGAGGTCGGGATCATCAATCCCGATTACTTTACACCGGGTCTGTATACCGTTGAGTATGTCTATCAGATGGTTCCCCCGGTTGAGTATGACCGTGATGCGGTGCATATCAACCTGATGCTTGCAGATGAACATATCCCCTATGAATCAGTTACCATCACGCTCATCTCTGACCGGATCACGGACGTATTTACCCATCCCCCCTCATATGAGGTGGAGACTCGGGAAGGGATGGTTGTTATTACCGGGAGATCCCCTTCAAATGAGAGGATCGGGGTCGAATTCCTGATGACCCCTGATGCCCTCGACCAGGTCGCCGGAGTTAAACGGCAGGTCGAGGGGGTCCGGGAGAAGACTGAGTCTGCAAACAACAGGTATCTTCTTGGGTTTCTGATCGCCGATCTTCTTCTCATCATCGGGAAGATCCTTGTTGTTATAACGCCGTTCTTGTTGCTCCTTCTTTATTATCTATATGGAAGAGAGAAGGAGTTCACCGTCCCGGAATATCTCAGCACCGTTCCTGATGAGACGATGCCGCCCTGGCAGGTAAACCTCGTCTTCAATAAGGATGCGTTTACTGCCGATGAGAATGGTTTCTATGCGACACTCCTTGATCTTCACAGGAAGAAGAAGATCGAGATCCGCGAGAATCCGGATGAGAAGGGTGTGACAATCCGTCTCCTCAAGGTGGAAGGGGATGACCCGTATGAGCAGAGGGTGATCAACTTCATTCATCTGAACTCGGATGAGTCGGGGATTCTTGACACCGGATACTTTGAGGAGGTTGCCAAACGGGCGAAGACCTCATCGGCTGATGAACAGATTGCCATTGCGCTCAAGGATAATCTCAACGACCTGATGAGCTGGTCTGATGAGCGGATATCCGGCAGATATGCTGTAAGCGGACGGGAGAAGCCCGCCATCATACTTGCCGGAGCGATGAGCCTGACTCTCGTCGGCATACTTGCCTTTCTCCTCACGATTGATATCGAGCGGACCCTTCTGGCTGCCATGCTCCTTTTTGTGGTCGTTGCTGTGCAGGCAGGCATCGCGGTCGCTCTCCCCTCAACGGTCTTTGGTCACTGGAAGGAGGATTATTACAGACTGAAACTTGAATGGAGTTCGTTCCGACGGTTCCTCACAGATATGAGCATGATCAAAAAATACAGCCCGGATGACATGAATATGTGGGGGATCTGGCTCATCTATGGAACAGCACTCGGTGTCGGGGAGAATGTCCAGAAGGCGATGAAGGAACTAAAAGTGGACATCTCACAGTCCGGGTACTATGTCCCGACATACGTCTGGTTTGCAGGATTCTATTCCATCAGTACCTTCAGCCCTCCATCCCAGGGCGGGGGCGGGGGTGGATTTGGTGCCGGAGGCGGTTTCGGCGGTGGTGGGGCTGGTGGGAGGTAGGATCTCTCACCTGACGCCGCTTTTCCTTTTTTTACGAACAAAACCGCCAGCTTCATAGTCGCACCAGCCAATAGTGCTGTATGATCCTCCAAGAATCACTCATCTTCAACTCTGAGGAGGAAGCAGATCTCTTCCTGAAAAACCTGCGTATTCTCGGTGCGTCAGGGAAGAAGATATACCGAAGTTCGGCCTTCTCAGAAGACCTTGTCACCTGCAGTATTGATGGATTTATCGCCTGGTTCTCTGATCTTGCCATGGAAGGGTCTGATGATAATCCGGAGTCTGAAGAATCCTCAATTCGTGGAAAATTCGCATTTCAGCGTGATCTGATGATCCGAATTCAGAAGAAACTCCATCTTCTTCTGGATGGCAAAAAACCGGGTGATCTGATATATACTCATGATGAAGCAAGGCAGGGGATGCTCTCCCTTTTCGGGAGGATTCAGGCGATGCATACTGATGATCCAAATCCTGAAACCTATGATGACACCTGGGTTGCGATAACGATCATCATGAAGGATAATGATATCGTCGAAGAGACTCAAAATGGCTTTCTGTTGAAGAAGGAAGTCGAGAATGCGGGCTCCCTTCTTTATGAGATCAGGTCGCTCTCCGAAGAGATAGCATTCAGGGAGTCGGGATCGGCTTATAACCCGGTCTTCTCGACACATTACTATCTGGAACCGGAATGTGTCGTCGTCACCGATCCACGCCTCTACTTGTGTGATCCCTATGACTATCTCATTGATGATCTTGAGGAGATGAATCTCGATCCGGATTCGTTTGATCAGTTTTATAAGAACTACCTGACGAAGCGAAAGGTCCTGAATGCGATGATGGAGGTGATCGGGACGAAAGCGCCCATCTCGCTGGAGGAGCTTGTTCGTGCGATGAAGGACTATGCAGATCCACCCGGCGGAGAGACAGATGGATACTCAATTGCTCTTGATCCGCTGGTAACAAAGATGATAGTCAGCGAGCTTCAGAAAGCGAAGATTCTGACCGGCTCTGATCGGAAGATCCGGTTGGGGAAGGACGTAAAACCGAACAGATGATTGGAGGATCCATCACCTCCCCTTATTTCTGAAGAGAGCACATATTTCCATATGACAGTACCTCTTCCTCAGGATCTCCTCATTCACGGGGCTCTCTACCTGATTCTGAATATCTTCTCGTTCCTGACGTTTGCTGACGATAAGGCAAACGCAAAATCGAACCAGTGGAGGACGAGCGAGAAGCGGCTTCTGATATATGCAATGATCGGTCCGCTTGGGGCGATGGCCGCGATGAAATTGTTACGGCATAAGACGCAGAAGATCAAGTTCAAGCTCGTCTACCTCTTCCTCGCCGTCCATATCCTGCTGATCGGGTATTATCTTCTCCCCTTTTTGCAGGTAATTCGGATCTGATCGGTCGTTTAGGAAGGGAAAAGGTGGAACTGGTGGCTCTTTCCACCATCAGTTGCTTTTTTCCTGATATCCCTTTGATTTATCCGGTCTCGAAGAACGCTGGTCTCCATGCCGGATCCACGATACTCAGGAGTATTGCCGGTGTATCACCGGAGTTTCGTATCTCCTTTGCCTGGCCTGGTGGGAAGTATGCGGCATCTCCTGTCCGGACGGTGATCGTTACCCCCTCCGGTGTGCTAAAATCCACACTGCCTTCGATCACATAAATGAGATCAACTGCTCCTGTCACCTTGTTGCTCACGATCCGGCCGCCGGGGAGGATTTCGGCATAGGCGACGCTGTAATCGATTGGAAGATCCAGCTCCGGCATAAGAACCGGGTTGATGAGGGTGTAGATCATCGTCCCCGTCTCGTAATCCCATTCGATCCCTTCCTCGGGATCAGAGATCACTATCGGCGTTTGACTTGCCATCATCTCATAGGATGCGAGTTCATCCCCCCGGATATCGATGGCGTCCCGGTAAGGTGGCTGATTTGCCGAGAGGTACCGGAGGTCGGTCTCTCCAACGCTGACAATCGACTGGAGGACGCCCTCCGGCAGGAGGATGAGTTCCCCTTTTCCGGCAGTAATGATGGTCTCGTCGCAGTGTATTTCCGCGATTCCATCAAGCACAAAAACGATCTCGCTGGTGCCGAGGAGACGGTGGGGATCGGTTGCATTCCCCGGACTGATGGTGACGTGGCCAAGGTTGTAGTTCATCGGGGGAATGGGTGTATCGGTGGTGACAAGGTGAGAATATAGTGCCTGCCCTTCAAAGATGGGGAAGGGGTCCATGGGTTCGATCACCAGTATCTCCGCTCCCCCTTCCTCTTCGGGCGGAGCTGCCGTGAGGCACCCGGCGAAAAGGAGGAGTGGAATGATAAGAAGCAGCATGCATCTGCGCATAGGGATACTATGGAAGAATTGTATTTAAGGTATTGGATGCGTCCTCACCCCGCTCTGCTCTCCTCATCGGGATACCGGGGGGAGGGGGGAGGGAACCGACTCTCCGGGGTGGGTATCAATAAACCCCGGAGCAGATGATATACAGAGTGATAGGATGAACGAAGAGGAAATACAGAAAGAGCTGCAGGAGTTGCGGGAGATGGTCAAAAGGCAGGAGAAGCGGATCGACCGGCTGGAGAAGTTTGCTATTGCCGCGTACAGGGAGTACCTGGCTCCCGGAAGTGGGGGGAAGAAGAGCGGCGATCCTGAAAAAGAGAGCTGAATACCCGGAATGAATCAGGGTATCGGGTCGGGTTTTGTAAAAAAGTTGGGAAGGGGATACCCTGGTATCAGTTTTCCAAATACTGATACATCAGATTATTGACAACAAAGAAGTAGATCCCGCTCTTCTCATCATAGATGACACGCTGGTTCATATCGACCGCCGCAGCAACGAGATCTTCCAGTGATGCAAGCTCGATCATTTCGGTATTCCTCAGCCCCGTATAGCGGCCGTTGCTGATCCAGTCTTTGTACTCGATCCGCAGATCCTCCCGTTTCAGCGCCTCAGGATCAATGCCCCCCTGCCAGCGAACCGAGATTGCGGTTATAAGAACGAAGATAAGGAGAGATACCAGAATAAGAAAGCCCGCTGTGAATATTTGGCTATTATGAAGAAATGACTCATGATAAAAGAGCATTCTTTCCATGGGTTTCATTTAGAGTAATAATTCCATACTATAACATTTCTTTCCTTGCCCACATCTATTCTCAATAGTTCCCTGTATATTGAAGTTAAATTTTTTATATAAATGAACCGCGGGAGAATTCAGCATATCCACAAATAATCGAATGACATATATATTATTATTCTTTAATTCAGTAATACTTTCTGATAATAAGGTGCCGCCTATACCCTCTCCTTGAAACCTGTCATCGACCGCAAAGGAGTAAATTGTAGCATATCGAATGATATTTTGGTTCTGAATGGAAAAATGGATGGTATATAAACAATAACCCATCATTTCACCCTCTTCATTTTTTATTATATAAAAAGTATGTTTGAATAACCTCTGATACCTCTCAATGCTGGCTTCGTGACCACCATCAAAATTTTGTTGATAAAGACGTATCACATCCGGCAGGTCTGCCTGATCACATGATTTCGTCTTTTTTTTGAAATTATAAAATTTATATAAGGAAAGGGATCCCATATAGTCTCGAATAGTTCGATAAGACCTATTGAAAAGCGATAATAAAATCTTTTTATCCATATCATTCCCTAATATGTCTAAATATAATGGACTTATTTATAAAACCTTCTATTCATCAAGACGAGATTATTGATCAGATGCTCCTGATGAGGAAATGACCCGAAGGCGAGAATACTATCAATTGATAGAGAATAATAGAATAAGAAAATGCGAGGGACCGGATTCGAACCGGCGAACACCTACATGAATAGGCCCTGAACCTATCGCCTTTGACCTGGCTCGGCAACCCTCGCGCCGTTGCTCTTTAATCTTTGCTCTTCTGAGGTATAAATATGTGCACTTCGATTCCAAAAAACCAGGGAAAAAGGGGATGCACGAAAGGGGGTACACCCTTCATCATGATCTCATCCATCTACTCTTCAACAGGTCTCCTCAGACCTCTCCTGCTGCCAGAGCCATCATCATCGCCACTCTGGCCTGCCGCTTTTGCCATCTCTCGCTCCCGAAGCTCTGCCCGCTTGATCTTTCCTGAGATCGTCTTTGGAAGCTCGGCCACAAACTCAATCGCCCTCGGATACTTATACGGAGCGGTCGTCTGCTTCACGTGGTTCTGGATCTCCTTGATCAGCTTCTCTGATGGCGTGCATTTCTCATGGAGGACGACGAATGCCTTCACCACCATCCCCCGGATCATATCCGGTGTCCCGATGACCGCCGCCTCCTGGACAGCCGGGTGCTCAAGGAGTGCCGACTCGACCTCGAAGGGACCAATCCTATAGCCGGAGCTCTTGATGACATCATCATCCCGGCCGACGAACCAAAGATACCCGTCATCATCCCTGTATGCCTTATCACCTGTGTAGTAGAACCCATCGACGAATGACTCGGCATTCGCCTCGGGATTATAGAGGTACTCCCGGAAGAGACCGACCGGGCGGGGATTGAGACTTATGGCAATCCTGCCGGCCTCGCCATCAGGGACCGGCTTCCCCTCCTCATCATGCAGTTCAATCTGCCAGCCCGGCGATGGCTTCCCCATCGAGCCGTACTTGCACTTCATCCCCGGGAAGGTCGCAATGCAGCAGACCGTCTCGGTCTGGCCGTACCCTTCATAAATATCGTGCCCGGTTCCTTCCCTCCAGATCCGGATAACCTCAGGGTTAAGCGGCTCCCCTGCAGAGCAACAGTGGCGGAGTTCAGAGAAATCAAACTTCCGGAGGTCTGCGATGATCAGCATCCGGTAGATCGTCGGCGGGGCACAGAAGGTGGTGATCCCGTACCGCTCGATCAGGGGGAGAAGCTCGGTCGCCTTGAACCGGCCCCGTATATCATAGACGAAGATGGCGGAACCGCAGATCCACTGGCCGAAGTACTTCCCCCAGGCCGCCTTTGCCCACCCGGTATCAGAGACCGTGAAATGGAGATCATTCTCCTTGAGATCTTGCCAGAATTGTGCCGTTATGATATGACCCAGAGCATAGCTCTGTTCATGCAGCACCATCTTCGCCTCCCCGGTCGTGCCGGATGTGAAGAAGATCAGGAGCGGATCGGTCGGCTTTGTCCTTCTGAGGCTCCTGAAATGGACCAGCGTCCGTGCAACGGGAGCAGGGTATGCCAGTTCGAATGGATAGCTGATCCAGTCCTCCCGTTCCCCGTCAACGACCATCTTCTGGGCAAGTGACGGGCAGGAGTCCTGCAGCCCCTCAAACTTCGGTGCATTCTCCATATCGGTGATGACCATCTTGAAGTCGCCTTCATTAATCCGATAGATGATGTCCTTTTTCGTCAGCATCGTCGGAGATGGTGCAAAGACCGCCCCAAGCTTCATCAGGGCAAGTGTCAGAATCCACCACTCGGGGATACGCGGAAGCATCACAAAGACACGGTCACCCTTGTTGATCCCAAACTTCAGGAGAATATTCGCCGCTTCATTTGAGAGGGTCTTCAGATCCCAGAAACTGTACTTCTTCTCTTCCCCCTTCTGGTTCACCCATATGAGAGCGAGCTTGTTTCTATCCTTTTCAGCCCAGGCATCAACGACATCAAAGGCGAAGTTGAAGAACTCAGGAAGATCAATCCTGAAGTCATCCCCGGCGTCCTCATATACCCGGATGGCACTATCTCTTGCGATCATAAAACATCGGAGGTTAGTCTTTCAACCCATTTATTTGATCCGAAATGTATACGAGCCTCTAATCCTCCTGTTTGCAGGAGCTCCATCCTTGCATGATCCAAAAGGAGTGGAAGCAATAATTATATCCATCATAGAATGTTCCATCGCCAGAATAACAATACTATCATATACCCGAAGTGTCGAGGAGAGTGTATGCCGGATGTTGCAAGGGGAGAGATCGGACGGAGGGTATTTCAACTGAAGAAGGAAAAAAGCGTCGAGGAGGCTCTTGCGATCATACGAAATAGTATCGCACAGGAGTGGCGATCGCTCACTGAAGAAGATATCCATTACATGCGAAGGATGCTTGGTGATCTCTGGGTCTATATCGATCGCACCACCTGGGAACAGTTCTCCTTCTCCAGGCTGACGTGCCATGAGATCGGGATCATCATCCAGACGGGGAGATCTGTCTTAGAGGGGAGGATACAGGAGAAGGCGGCCATTGAAGAGATTTCACGGCTCCTCTCTTCACATAAATGAGCAGGCTTGCAAACCTGACGCAACACCCTCTTCTTCTCTCTATTATCATTCTGAGATAACTATAAATAACGGGCTGTATATTATCCGGTATACTCAGGGATATCGCAACATGGGATCTGATCCTTTATGCACCAGGCACCAGAATATGGGTGTGGCGGCGAGTCACGTGTGATCGAACGGCTGAAACTCATAGCCATGGCCCGGTGTAATGACAGGATTGAGGAGGCGACGAAGCGACCGAAGAAGCGAGCCTCACCCCGGCCACCATCACATGGCCTGACCTCACTATTGCGATCCAGTCATGGACTATAACCCCGGATGGTGTCTCATGTCCCCGGAACAATCAGTGTTACAGAAGATACGGGAGAAGGAACTGGAGATCAGCGCACGAGTTGAAGCGATCCGATCCCAGTCCAACGCACGTGTCGAGCAGGCACAGCAGGAAGCCGGGGAGATTATCGAGCGGTTCGATGCTGAGGGGAAGCTGGAGGCAAGGAAGTATTATACAGCTGAGATGGAGTCGATTCAGTTTGAGATTGAAGAAATGCATCGGGAGACCCTAAGGATAAAAGAAGACCTCCGGAAGAGCTGGGAAGCAAACCTCCCTCAGGCTGTTTGCCGGATCATCGAGGAAGTACTATCGGGATGAGATGGAACGATGCTTCAGAGAATGGTGAAAGTACAGGTCATCGGACCTGCAAAAGACCTCCACCGTATCGTGGATACCCTCTATACTGCAGGCACCATTCATCTTGAGGACTATTCCAGGGATATCTCGATTGGTGATGCCATACTCAGCAGGGTCGAGGTCGGGGAGAGTGATACACTCTCCGGTCTCATCTCAAAGATTGAGGGTATCCAGCTCATATTTCCAAAGACCACGCCTGATCAGCAGAAGCAGAAGGAGCTTATGCGATCATTTCGGGCAGAGGGACATGACGTTCTCCTGAACCGGGCAACAGAGGCACTATCAGCTCTTGAGCAGAGGACCCGGTCCCTTATAACACGAAGAAGTGATCTCGAATTTACAATTGCAAACCTCACCCGGTATCAGGGGGTCATCGAGAAGATCCTCCCTATTGAAAGCCAGATTCCAACACTTGAGAGGTTTGAGATCACCATCATCCTCATTGAAAAAGAGTTTGAGACCGCTCTTCCGGTGATCAGAGATGCCCTCATGGAGATCACCAATAATCAGTGTGAACTGATATCAGCCGCAGTTGATGAAAAGAGCATTGCTACCGTCGCCATATTCAACAGAAAATACTCCGAGCAGGTTCACTCGTTCATCTATTCCCAGAATGTCAATGAGCTACGGCTGCCGGCCCAGTACATGGGCCGTCCGCTTGCCGAAGTTCTGAAACTCAATGCCGAGAGGAAGAAGGAGGCAATCTCTGAAGCCAGATCAATTGATGAGGAACTTGCCGCCCTCTCATCGGAGTGGCATGATGAGCTGACAGTACTTCGGCAACTGCTCCATGATCGGTTTGAGGAGTTGAAGGAGTACAATAAGTTTGCACGGACAGATTACACCTTCATCGTTCTTGGCTGGATTCCAAGGAAATATCTCCCACGCACCCGCGATCTTCTCCTGAAGGAGTATGGGGAGGCGGTCATCATTAACGAGCTGCCGGAGACCCCCGAGTCGATGGATGAGGCCCCGACGTTTTATGACAGCCCTGAGTTCATCAAGCCATTTGAGTACCTCGTGCGGCTAATCACCTCCCCGAAGTACAATGAGGTGGACCCAGCCCCGCTTCTCGCCCTCTTCTTTCCAATCTTCTTCGGGCTGATCGTCGGAGATATCGGGTATGGACTGGTTATTCTTGGGTTTGCACTCATCATGAAGAAGAAGTTCCCTGATATTGACTGGCTCAAACCCCTGATGAACCTGATGATCATCGCCGCCTTTCCGACGATCATATTCGGGTATATCTTCGGGGAGTTCTTCGGCGACTTCGGAGAGCAGATGGGCTGGCTCCATCCGATGGAGATAATGGGGGTGACCTGGCACCGGGTTGATGCGATGGTACCGATGCTCGTCCTGGCAATCGCGATAGGAATCTTCCATGTTCTCCTTGGACTCTTCATCGGCATTGTCAACCAGAGAGCGAAGATGAGGTGCTCAAAGTACCTCTGTGCAAGCAGGAAGCATATCTGTGAGAAGGTTGGGATGATCGTGGTGATCATCAGTATCCTGGTCCTCCTCGGAGCGGCAACCCGGATACTTCCTGATATCGTCCTCTATCCCGGCCTTCTGATGATGGTCATCGCACTTGCCCTGATCATCTATGGAGGCGGATTCATTGCAAGCCTTGAGGTCATCAGTATCGTCGGTAATATCCTCTCATATGCTCGTATCATGGCGATCGGGACGGCATCGGTCATCCTCGCCCTGGTGGCTAACGAGCTTGGGGGAACCATGGAGGTTGCGCTGATAGGTGTTCTGATCGCAGCCATCATCCATCTCCTCAACATCGGACTGAAGATGTTCATCGGTTCCCTCCATTCATTTCGTCTGCATATCGTCGAGTTCAGTCCCAAATTCATGGAGGGAGGAGGAAAATTATACAAGCCCTTTGGCAGGAGGGATCGAAGATGAGAAGAACAGCAGTTCATGGTTTCGGGGTTGGTGGCATGATATGATGGAGATCACTCTTCCGGTGTTGCCGGTCACCGGAGAAGAGAGATCATACCGGAGAGCGAGTTGAGAATACACGCCGAAAACGGCGGTACATGCAGGTAATGGATATGGACTGGTATATACCAATCGGAGCGGCAATTGCATTTGGCCTCGGAGCGCTCGGTGCCGGAATTGCGATGGCACGAATAGGCTCTGCAGGAGCAGGAACTGTGGCAGAACGGCCCGAGACATTCGGGTATATGCTGATATTTCTTGCTATTCCCGAGACGATTGCAATCCTTGGATTTGTGATTGCTGCAATGATCCTGGTCATGATATAGGGTGTATCATTGCGTACCCTCTCCCCTCCGGATACGGGGAAGAGGAGATCTGTTCACCTATGCCTGATAGAGGAGGATGTGACTGCGTATGTATGAGCACCTGATCGAAACGGTAGAACTGAGTGCAGAGGAGAAGATTCGAGAGATACAGCAGGCAGCCGAAGGTCTGGTAGAGCGGATCAGGGAAGAGGCGGGACGCGAAGGAGAGAAGATACGTGACCAGCACCTTGCATCTGCACAGAGAGCTATTGCTATGGAGCGATCTGCAATCCTTACCGCCAGGGAGAAGAACAAGCTTGATATTCTCCGGACCAGGGATGAGATCTTTCATACGGCGTTTTTGGAGGCTGAGAGAGAGCTTGAAACCATCAGGGAAGATCCACGGTACCGGAGTTTTCTCGAAAAGGCCATAAACGGCCTCACCGGGGAGATGGAGGGTTCGTTTACCCTGCATATCGATGAGCGGGATCTTGACCTCTGCGAGGATATTGTCGCATCTCATGGGCTTGATATCTCCATTATTCCAGATATTACCTGTATGGGCGGGATTATCGCACGCTCATCAGATGGATCCCTCACAGTACAAAATACCCTTGAATCCAGGCTACAGCGATCAAAGGAGGCTCTCAGATCCGAGGTCTTTCGAATACTGAATGGTGGTTAGGATGGAGTACGGGTACGTGAATGCACGAATCAAGGGGATGAAGAGCCGTCTCCTTACCACCCATGATCTCGATGAACTTACAAATAAGCCGGATCTTGATGCCTTCATCTCATCTCTTGAAGAGACGGCCTATCGTGAAGAGCTTCAGAAAGCCGGTATAGAATCTGCAGGCCTGGAGCGTATCGAGGTTGCCCTGAGACGGGATCTTATCCGGGCGTTTCAGAAGGTACTCTCCCTCTTTGCCGGAGAGAGGGAGGAGGTCTATATCAGGATTATCCTCAACAGATGGGATATCCAGAACATCAAGACCCTCCTTCGCGGGAAGAAGATCAATGCCCCCACAAACGAGATCCGTGACTGTCTTCTGCCGGCGGGCGAGCTGGATATGGCCGCCCTCCTCGAACTCTCAAAACAGCCGGATGTCCGGGCTATCATTGATCTCCTTGCAACATGGAGGATTGACTACTCCCGTCCCCTCACCCGCAACCTGCCTGCATATCTTGATACACGGGATCTCGCTGTACTCGAGCTTCCCCTTGATCGGTACTATTATGAGCGGGCTCTTTCCCTCCTTGATAATCCTGAGCACTATGATCAGCAGATCATACTGGATATGATCACCACCGAGATTGATATCACCAACATCAGAACCCTCCTCAGGATCACCAGAGAGAAGATGCAGGATGAGACGATACGCGACTATCTCATCGATGGTGGCCGTTACCTCAGTATCGAGCGGCTGGAATCCCTCGCATCATCGGGGAGCATTCCCGATATTCTTGTGGAGCTTGGCACCACGCCATATGGGTTTCTCGGTGGGATCCAGCCTGAATGTATATCTGCAGGAAGGATTTCCGTGATAGAGCGGGAACTTGAACGGTTCATGATAGAGAAGGGCTGTAAGAATTTCCTCAGGGAACCCCTCAGCATTGCGATCCCCGTTGCTTATATATGGGCAAAGCAGAATGAGGTGATTAACCTCAGAATCATCGCCCATTCGATCATCGGGGATGTTCCTGAGTCCGAACTGCGGAGGGCGTTATCATATGTATAAATGCATGGTTGTTACCGATCCGGAGACGGCCATCGGGTTTCGGCTTGCCGGTCTTGAGGTGATAGAACTCACCGATCCGGGAGAAGCCTCCGCCCTCCTCTCATCACTCCTGTACCGGGATGATACCGGGATCATTGCCATCAATGAAGATTTTATCGCCGCACTTGACGGGAAGATCATGGAGCGTGTGGAGAAGACGTACCGGCCGATCGTTCTCCCCATTCCTTCAGGGAAGAGTACGGGTGAGCAGGAGAATTATATCGATCGCCTTCTCCGCAAGGCCATCGGCTACAACATTGTGGTGAGGCAGTAAACGATGACAGAAGGGGTTATTTCAAGGATCTCAGGCCCTGTTGTTACAGCAGAGGGCCTGCGTGGATCACAGATGTATGAGGTTGTCCGGGTCGGCAGTGACGAACTGTTCGGGGAGATCATCCGCCTTGACCGCAACGAAGCTGTCATCCAGGTATATGAGGATACATCGGGCCTGCGGATCGGGGAGAGGGTGGCGAGTACCGGATCTCCGTACTCCGTGGCACTTGGACCAGGTCTTTTGTCATCGATTTATGATGGTATTCAGCGCCCCCTCCCGGTTCTCTATGAGATGAGCGGAGATCTCATCTCCCGGGGCGTCTTCCCGCCAGGTCTTGATCTCTCACGGAGATGGGAGTTTCACCCTTCAGCCCTGCCGGGCCAGAACGTGATGTCGGGCGATCTCATCGGGACCGTGTCAGAGTTTCATCTTGAGCACCGGGTGATGGTGCCGCCACATATTTCCGGCACGATAAAGGAGATCCATGAAGGGTCATTCACCGTCTCCGAACCGGTCTGTACACTGGATAACGGCACTGAGATACCCCTGATGCAGATATGGCCTGCACGGAGACCACGCCCGTACAGGAAGAAGCTCGATCCTGACACCCTCCTTATAACAGGCCAGCGCATCTTCGATACCTTCTTCCCGGTCGCAAAAGGGGGGACAGCCATGATTCCCGGCGGCTTTGGAACCGGCAAGACCGTCGCCGAGCAGACGCTTGCACGATGGTCTGATACTCAGGTTGTCATCTACATTGGTTGCGGGGAGCGTGGAAACGAGATGACCGATGTCCTCTATGAGTTTCCTGAACTGATCGATCCGGTGACCGGGCTCCCTCTCATCGAGCGGACGGTTCTCATCGCCAATACATCCAATATGCCTGTTGCCGCCAGGGAAGCATCCATCTACACCGGGATCACCATCGCAGAATATTATCGTGACATGGGGTATGATGTCGCCCTTATGGCAGACTCGACCTCGCGCTGGGGCGAGGCGCTCCGTGAGATCTCAGGAAGGCTTGAGGAGATGCCCGGTGAGGAGGGCTATCCTGCGTATCTTGCGACGCGCCTCGCAGCATTTTATGAACGGGCAGGCAGGGTCATCTGTGCCGGATCCGGAGATCGGATTGGATCCGTCACCGTCATCGGTGCGGTATCTCCACCTGGCGGGGACTTCTCAGAGCCGATAACCCAGAACACACTCCGTGTTGCGGGAACTTTCTGGGCGCTTGACACCAGCCTTGCATACCGCCGTCACTACCCCTCTGTCAACTGGATCAAGAGCTATTCGCTCTACCTTGACAGTATCGGGGGGTGGTTTGCCGAACATGTGGCAGAGGACTGGCGCGAGATCCGGGACAGGGCAATGTACCTTCTTCAGAAGGAGGTTGAACTTCAGGAGATCGTCCAGCTCGTCGGCCCGGATGCACTTCCGGACAGCGAAAAGATCATACTGGAGGTGACGCGGATGATACGTGAGGACTACCTGCAGCAGAGCGCGTTCCATGATATCGATTCGTTCTGCTCACTTGAGAAACAGTACTGGATGCTACGGGCGATCCTCGTTTATCACGACCGATCACTCCGTGCCATGACCATTGGCGTTCCAATCGATGCCATTCTGAAAATCCAGGCGAGAAAGGATATCGGAAGAATGAAAGAACGGCCGGATACCGGGAGTATTCTGAATCTTATTGATGAGATAGAGCAGGGGATCTCAGAACTGATGGAGGAAGAGTGATGCCGGGAGATCTTGTTACCAGGGAGTACACATCGATCAGCTATGTGTCAGGTCCGCTGATATTCATCAGGAATGTAAAAAACGTCTCATATAATGAGATTGTCCGCATCACCCTCCCGAATGGGGAGGAGCGATCCGGCCAGGTCCTTGAAATAGCAAAGGATGTTGCGGTCGTTCAGGTCTTTGAAGGGACGAGTGGCATTGATAATCTCAGGACCAGGGTGAGGTTCACCGGTGAACCACTCCTTATGAAACTCGCCCCCGATATGACGGGGCGGATCTTTAATGGAATCGGCCATCCGCGTGACGGAGGGCCCGATGTGATCGAGGAGCTGAGTCTTGATGTCAATGGGATGCCGATCAACCCGGTTGCCCGGGATAAGCCATCCGATTTCATTCAGACAGGTATATCCGCAATTGATGGCTTAAATACCCTGGTTCGTGGGCAGAAGCTTCCGATATTCTCCGGAGCCGGTCTTCCGGCAAACAAGCTTGCCGCCCAGATTGGGAGACAGGCCCGTGTCCTTGGCGAGGGAGAGGATTTCGCCGTCGTCTTTGCGGCGATGGGTATCACCTTCAAGGAGGCGTCATTCTTCATGAAGGCTTTTGAGAAGACCGGGGCACTGGGGCGTGCTGTCATCTTTATGAACCTGACTGATGATCCCATCATCGAACGTCTTGCAACACCAAGATGTGCCCTTACCGTGGCAGAATACCTTGCATATACCCACGGCCTCCATGTCCTTGTCATTCTGACAGATATGATCAATTATTGCGAGGCCCTCAGGGAGATATCGACTGCACGCGAGGAGGTGCCTGGACGACGTGGCTATCCGGGGTACATGTATACCGATCTCTCCTCAATTTATGAGAGGGCAGGAAAGATCAAGGGGAGGAAGGGATCGATAACCCAGATCCCTATCCTGACCATGCCGGACGATGATATCACCCATCCTGTCCCTGATCTTACAGGATATATCACCGAAGGCCAGATCGTCCTCTCCCGTGATCTCTTCCGGAGAGGAGGTGATCCGCCGATAGATATCCTCCCCTGCCTCTCACGGCTGATGAACTCGGGGATCGGTGAGGGGAAGACACGAGAGGATCACCGCAATGTTGCAGATCAGCTCTACGCCTCGTATGCGTACGGGCGGGATCTCAGAAGGCTCGTTGCCATTGTCGGTGAGGAGGCACTGACCGAGCTTGACAGGATGTATCTTACCCTGGCCGATGCATTTGAGAAGCGGTTCATCAGCCAGGGCGACGAGGATCGGTCGATTGAAGCGACCCTCGGGATCGGCTGGGATCTCCTCTCGATACTGCCTGAGGAGGAGCTCAAGAGGATTCCTGTTGACTATATCACCAGATACCATCCCGCATACAGGGAGGCCGTGTAGATGGAGCAGGTTCACCCGACGAGGATGGAGCTCATCAGAATTAAGACACAGATTAAGCTTGCCGAACAGGGAAAGGAGCTTCTCAGGCAGAAGATGGATGCCCTGATTGCAGAGTTCTTTCAGATAATGCGGGGTGTATCCGAGTCCCGGGAGAAGCTGGAGCGGGTCGATGAGGCTGCCAGGCACTCCTTACACCTTGCCCATGCAGTCGATGACTCGGTTGCTCTCAAGTCTGCTGCCCTTGCCACACGGAGTGGCATCGCCCTTGATATCTCTGGAAAGAATATCATGGGCGTTCCTGTCCCGGTCATTGAAAAACGTAAGTTTTCACGGCGTTCTTTCGAACGGGGCTATGGTATTCTGGGTGTAAGCGGCAGGATTGACGAGGTTGCAGAACATTTTGAGGCCGAGCTGGATCTGATCATCGAACTGGCAGAGACAGAGACCGCACTTCGCCGGCTCGGTGAGGAGATTCAGAAGAACAGGCGGAGAGTCAATGCCCTTGAACAGATAATGATCCCTGACCTGAAAAAACAGGCGAAATTCATTAAGATCGCCATCGAGGAGCGTGAGCGTGAGGATCTCTACCGGCTTAAGAAGATGAAGAAGATCATTGACCGGAAGAAGGGGGAAGATATGCAGGGGTGGTAGCCCTCCGAAAACCTGATCGCCGTGTATCATCGACCCTCTCCTTCTTCTCTGGTACCGAAGACCCGCGTACCTGGTCATCTCTTCACTGAAGGTAGCTATCACCTTCTACGTCACGGATCCCATAAATCTTCGCCAACACCATTATGGTCTGGAAAGCTTCAATTATACGAGGATGGCAGATCAACAGTACGACTCATTGAAGATCGAAAATATCGTCGCTTCCGGTGTCATCGCCGATTCGATCGATCTCCTGGCAATTGCCGACCATATCGAGGGGTGCGAACTCAATACCAAGAGATTCCCAGGGGCGGTCTACCGGATCAAGGATCCGAAGATGGCATCACTGATCTTCTCATCTGGCAAGGTTGTCCTCACCGGGATCAAGAATGAGGAGGATATGGACCGTGGTCTTGAGATCATCATCTCATCACTGAAGGATGCCGGTGTGGTGACACATGAGATCCCGGATGTTAATGTGACGAATATCGTCTGCTCCTATGACATGGGAAAATCCATCAATCTGAATAAAGTTGTCATCACCCTGCAACTCGAAAATATTGAGTACGAACCTGAACAGTTCCCGGGACTTGTGTACCGGATTGCAGATCCAAAGATCGTCGCACTCCTCTTTTCATCAGGAAAGATCATCCTGACGGGTGGAAAGAATCTCCATGATGTCAGGGCCGGTCTTGGTGTCCTTGAACAGCATCTGGCAGATATTCTCTGATCATTTACCAGAAACGATGAGTGGCGATGAACTTCTTCTCGGCTTTGAGAATCTCCTTATAAAAGGCATCCCCGGTTGTGTGGGTTGCGAGGATGCGCGAAGCCACCTCGGGACCGACCCCCCTGCCCGCAAGGGCAGTCATCGCCTTCTTTCCGCTTGAAAGGACGATGTTGGCTGACCTGAGCATCTTCGCCTCAATCTCCTTCTCTTCAGCCGACTTCTTCTTCTTTCGGACGAGCCGGTAATTCTCCTCTTCATATGGTTTCAGAGCGGCGATGAGGCGGGCCCTGCACTTCGGGCATTCTGGCTGCTCCGGGACTCTGGAGAGGATGGTCCTCTGTTTCCAGTTCCTGCAATGCATGCAGGCGAGGATGATCTCCTGTCCGTCCAGCCGCCGCTTCACCGCCCCGATGATCGCCTGGTCGCCTTCAGCCGGAGTGATGAGATCCTGTGATGTGAAGAGCCCCTCTGATCCGATAATTGAGAGGGGGCCGATCCGGACCTCCATCTCATTGTTTCTGATTCCTGCTATCAGTTCACCAGCGGCCCTGACATCCATATACCTGCTGAATAGCTCGCGGTACACCTCCTGTGCAACGATGGTGTCGTCAAACTGTTCACTGAGGCGATGGAGGCTGATCTTTTCATACTCTGCATCGGCATCGATTGCTCCAAACTTCTTTGCAACCGCTACGAGTTTCCATTTATACAGTGCGGTCCGCTTCATTGCAATCCTCAGAATCCCCTCAATATGATCTCCTTCGAGAGAATGAAGGAGATCTGCTATCTCACGCGCCCCGACGTTCCGTGGGAGCCGAAGGAAGATCCGGTAGGCATTAATCTCGATTCCGACACTTGTTCCAAACCTGGCGGATATAAGAATGGAGAGGGCCCGCCCAAGTGCCTCGTTCGCCTTATGGCCGCCACAGATATTGATGATAACCCCCTCTTTCGTATGCTCGACCATGACCAGTCTGTCTGTTGGAACGGGTGTCCGGTTCTTCTCCATCTCACCGAGAACCCTTCCAATATATGCCAGGGATGCTTCATCCGCATTGTACTCGGAGAAGTTCCGGAGTCGTCGGAGCCGGCCGACCTCTTTGGCAACCTCAAACGGGACCGGGATCTGTTCCCCCTCCCATGACGGGAGCTCTCCGACACTCTTAGGCGCAGGTTCGACGGTGATCTTCTCGTCCTCGATCTCAAGCACCCGCCAGAGGCGGCCGCGTGTAATAAAAACAGCGCCGATATGGATCCAGCCAATGACAAAGGACTCATCAAGGGTCCCGATTATCCTCCGTGTCACATAATCGATGATCGGAAACTTCCTCTCATCAACGATCATCGAGAGGTTCGTGGTGAGGTACTTCCGGGCGCGTCCGGTTCGGATCACCAGATCGCCGTCCCGGCGGATCAGCCGGTGCTCCTCCATCTGGCTGATGCAGGTATCAAGGAGATCGTCACATCCGGAGAAGGAGGATGCCTTGTTGAGGATCCGTTGTATCGTTTCTGTCTCAACCTCACCACGTTCAACTGCGATGGCGGCAACCTGGTTTGCCATCACATCGGCAGAGCAGCGTGGCGGGATGACCGGCTCGGTCCTGTTATCAAGCGCCCGGTGAGCAATGACAAGCGACTCGAGGAGATCATCAAATCCGGTTGCGATGATCGTGCCCCGTGAGATCTGATCAAGCCGGTGTCCTGCCCTGCCGACCCGCTGTATCAGCCGGGCGACCTCACGCGGGGATCCGAACTGGACAACATGCCCGATATGGCCGATATCGATCCCAAGCTCCATTGAGCTTGTGCAGACGAGCCCCCGGATCTCCCCCTGTGCAAAGCGCTCCTCTGCATCGATCCGTACCTCTTTTGAGAGAGAGCCATGATGAATCTCGACATCCCCCCGCCCGATGAGGTGGTGGCCTATCGCTTCGGCGACCGACCGGGTATTGACAAAGATGAGGCTGGCCTGGTGAGCATCGATACTCTCTTCGATCAGCTTCACCTGGGAGTCGAACCGATCACCGCCGAACCGGACCGTGAGTGAGAGCCTGCTGGCAACCGGGACTTCAACGATACCAAACGATCGTGATCCACAGAGGAACGTACCAACCTCCACTGGATTGCCGACTGTTGCGGATATCCCGATCCTCTGGAACTCACCTGCATACTCAACTATCCGTTCGAGTGCGACTGAGAGTTGTGCACCCCGTTTTCCATCCGCAAGCTCATGAATCTCATCGACGACGACATGCCTGACATTGGCAAGGTGTTTTCTGAGCCGTGACCCCATCAGCATCGACTGGATCGTCTCCGGTGTTGTGATCAGGAGATCCGGCGGATGGAGAGCCTGTTTGCGCCGCTCGGCCATTGGTGTATCGCCATGCCGGACACCGACGGAGAGCCCGAGCTCACCACACCACCACCGGAGGCGTGAGAGCATATCACGATTTAAGGATCGGAGGGGTGTGATATAGAGTGCCTGAAAGCCGCCGGATTTCCCTTCTCTCAGAATGGCATGAAAAACCGGGAGCATGGCACTCTCTGTCTTCCCAGTGCCGGTCGGTGCGATCAGTATCTGGTCTTCTCCTCTCAGGAGCGGAGGGATTGCCCGGAGCTGAATCTCTGATAAATCAGAGAAACCTCTTCTCCGGAGGGTCTGTTGTACCCTTTCATCCAGCTGATCAAAAATTGCATTCGGATCTGAGGGCTCCGAGGGTGTCGATATAGGTTCCATCTGAGAGAAACACCTCCGCGGTCTCGATTCTGACACTCTTTGCGAGGGGGGATATCCCGCTCTCCGGGATCGTCCTGATGTCAATACCCCCTGCATACTCATAAAATGCTGGCACAAGGAGGAGGCGGGTCGGGTGATCGACCGATGGGATCTGGAGAATCTCTTCATCAACCTCGCCGAGGAGGTACGCCGGGCTCCCCCGGAGGGAGCAGCCGACCTCATCATAGAGATGGATGACCGGGTGGTGATGGCCTGCAAGGATCAAATGGCCTGCAAGATCAGGTGACGGATAGGTGTGGCCGTGAAGATAGCCCGTCCCATCGATGAGGACTCCATTCTTCGGGAGGAGCTCGCCCTCTTCCATATACCGCTCGATCCCGACGTCGTGGTTGCCGGGGAGGAGTGCGAGATCCACCCGCCTCCGTATTGTATCGAGGACGCGGGGGAGCTCGCGGGCTTCCTGCCATGTCACCTGCGGGACCGAATGCTTCAGATCGCCAAGGATAAGGAGGAGATCGGGGTCAGCATCATCAATGCAGGTGATGATCCGGGAGAGGCGATCGTCGGTTCTGCTCCGGAAATGCCACCCTTTCCGGGATAGTGCGCTCTCGACCCCGAGATGGAGATCTGCTATCACAAGGATCGAGCGGCTGCGGCTGATCAGAACTGCAGGCCCCTCGGGGAGGAACCGTGGCTTCATAAAAGACGAATGACTCCATTCGTCGGCATATAACACTCCCCCTCCTCAAGAAGGGTGGTGAGAATCGCCTTCACCTCATCCTCACCAATCCCGGCATCTCCTGCCAACCGCATAATATCCTCAAGCGATGCCCCTTTCGGCCCTGAGACAGATGAGATGATCTCTATCATCGCCTCATTTCTATCAGGGGTTTCCTGCTCTTCGGCATCACTGATAACCACAAGAGCAGTCTGCACCATTCCGGCGATCTCTCTCTGGGATGGTGAGAGGTCCTCCTGTTCTTCAAGCCGGCAGAGTGTATCTTCTGCACAGAGTTGCAGGAAACGGTCGCGCTCCTCCCGTGTGACGGTCCGGCATGCATCGACGATCAGGCGTATCTCATCGGACCCTTTCTGGGAGAGTTCACCCGCAACGGCGATGAATGCCGGGGGCTCGGTGGATGCGAGGTGATCTGCGACCAGAGGGTAGGATCTGTTCACGGTTATGCTGATCCCCCCGGTCGGATCGCTGATCCTGCCTTCAACAGAACGACTGCTCAGTACATGCAGCCCGGTCAGGACACCGACCATAAACAGTCGGCGGATGTGTGCTCCCGTCGGGGTGATGAAGCGGTCTCCCTTACGGATCGCCGCATGACATTCCCCGGCAAAGACCCAGCTGATCGGTTCGGCCGCTTGTTCCATCAGAGAAATATTTGCTTCTGGCGGACAAGATGGTATCGATTGAACAGATCCATTTTCAGCCTCCGGATCCAATGATCATGTATGGAGGATATCCACGGGATCTGGATCGAGAAGTACCGCCCTTCCCGGCTTTCAGAGATGGTCGGCCACAAGGATATCGTTGAGCGTCTCTCAAGCTATGTCCGGCAGGGAACCCTCCCGCATCTGCTCTTCACAGGAAGTCCTGGTGTCGGGAAGACGACGGCTGCAGTCGCTCTTGCACGCGAACTCTTTGGCGAGGATTATGGGATGAACTTCCGTGAGCTGAATGCTTCGGATGAACGGGGGATCGATGTCGTCCGCAATCAGATCAAACAGTTTGCCAGGACGACCCCGATGGGGGCATCGACGTTCAAGGTTCTCTTCCTTGATGAGGCGGATGCACTGACGACCGATGCGCAGGCCGCCCTGAGAAGGACGATGGAGAACTATGCCCAGAGCTGTCGTTTCATCCTTTCATGCAACTACTCATCAAAGATCATTGATCCTATCCAGAGCAGATGTGCCATCTACCGGTTCCGCCCTCTCACAGCAGAGGATGTCGGTGAGGAGGTCAGGCGGATCGCCGCACGTGAGGGCCTCACGGTGACACCCGAGGCAACGGCGGCCATCGTCTACATCGCCCAGGGAGATATGCGCAAAGCGATTAATGCACTCCAGGGCGCTGCCATCATCACCCCGGATATCACTGCTGAGCGGATCTATGAGATCACCTCGAATGCACGGCCTGAAGAGATAGAGGCGCTCGTCTCCCTCTCACTTGACGGGGATTTTGAAGGGGCCGAACGCCATCTCTCCTCCCTCCTTCGCGATCGGGGGATTGCTCCGACTGAACTTCTTGGCCAGTGCTACCGACATATTCTGACGTTGGAGATAGACCGGATGCTGAAGGTGGAGCTGATCGATCACCTTGGTGAAGCCGATTACCGGATCTCGGAGGGGGCTCACAGTGATCTTCAGATGGAGGCGCTCATCGCCAGATTCGTCCTCTCTGCGATGAAGAGACGAGGGATGGATCAACATTGAGTTCTGATGAGGAATACGACATCGAAGTCGTTGATAAATCAAAGGAATGGGCCGATTTCCTCTCAAAAAAATATAAGCAGGAACTTCGTACAATCGGGAGGGAGTTTCCATATAAACGCTCTCTTATCATCAATTACGAGACACTCCAGAAGTTTGGAAGGTCCGGTGTAAAGCTGGCCGATGAGCTCCTCGGCTATCCGAACAAGGTCTTTGCAGAGGTTCGGGATGCCCTTCGGACGCATAATCTCCTTGCCAGGAAGGATGCACATGAGATCATCCCCAGAATGAACATCAGGTTCATCAATCTCCCCCGAAAGACCCTCGTCCGTGATATCAGATCCGACCAGCTCAACACCTTCGTCTCGGTTGATGGGATCATCAGGAAGACCACAGAGGTCCGTCCACGCCTCGTTGAGGCGGTCTTCCGGTGTCCGGCAGGGCATATGACCATCCGTGAACAATCGTATGGACGATTCGTCGAGCCTGATGCCTGTGGGATGGCAGACTGCACCCAGAAGAAACTGGAACTTATCCCCATGCGGTCAAAGTTCATCGATGCCGAGAAGATCCGCATTCAGGAGACGCCGGAAGGGCTCAGAGGTGGTGAACAGCCCCAGACCCTTGATGTCGATGTCACTGATGATCTCGCAGGCCTTGCAGCACCCGGTGACCGGGTCGTCATCAACGGAATCCTGAAATCGATCCAGCGGGTGACGATGGGAGCAAAGAGTACCATCTTTGATATCTATCTTGAATGCAACTCCATCGAGTTTGGTGAGAAGGAGTTTGAGGAGGTGAATATCACCGAGGAGGATGAGGCGGCAATCCTCGAACTCTCAAAGGATCCAAACCTGTACCGAAAGATTGCCCATTCCATCGCACCGACGATCTATGGGAACGATGATGTGAAAGAGGCGGTCTCGCTCCAGCTCTTCAGTGGTATTGCCAAGGAGATGCCGGACGGCAGTACACTCCGCGGGGATATTCATATTCTGCTGGTCGGAGATCCCGGTATTGCAAAGTCCCAGCTCCTCCGGTATGTGGTGAAACTCTCACCCCGCGGCATCTATACATCGGGGAAGTCCGCTACATCCGCCGGTCTCACCGCCGCAGCCGTCAAGGATGAATTCGGGGATGGGAGATGGACCCTTGAGGCCGGGGCGCTCGTCCTTGCGGATATGGGGATCGCCGCAGTCGATGAGATGGATAAGATGCAGAAGGATGATCGCTCCTCTCTCCATGAAGCGATGGAGCAACAGACGATATCCATTGCCAAGGCAGGGATCACAGCGACCCTGAAGACGCGATGCGCACTCCTTGGTGCGGCCAATCCGAAGCTTGGACGATTCGATGAGTATGTCGGCATATCCGAACAGATCAATATGCCCCCGTCCCTCCTCTCCCGGTTTGATCTCATCTTCATCATGACAGACAAGCCTGAGAAGCAGCGCGATGAGGCGATTGCACAACATATCCTCAAGGCGCACTCGGTCGGTGAACTGATCATGCAGCACCGGAAACACCCCATCGAGGGGGTTGATGAGGAGTATATTACAAAAGAGCTTGCCCCGGTCACCCCTGAGATTGACCCGGTGATGTTTCGGAAATATATCGCATATGCAAAACGGAACTCGTTTCCGATCATCACCCAGGAGGCACGGGAGGCGCTCGTCGATTATTATATGAAACTGAGAAACCTCGCCTCCCCCGACAAACCGGTCCCGGTGACCGCCCGGCAGCTTGAAGCGCTCGTCCGACTGGCAGAGGCGAGTGCACGAACCCGTCTTGGCAACTCGATTGAACGTGATGATGCCATCCGGGTGATCAAAATTGTGGACAACTGCCTCCGGAAGGTTGCATATGATCCGCAGACCGGATCATTTGATATCGATAAGATCGCAACCGGGGTATCGAAGCAGAGCAGGGATCTTATCCGGAGTATCAAAGAGACGATCCGGCAGTCCGGTGATGATACCGGCACCGCCCGTGTTGATCAGGTGGTTGAGACCCTCATCCAGAAAGGATTCTCACGCGATGCCATCGAGAAGGCGGTCGAGAAGCTTCGACAGGGCGGCGAGGCCTTTGAGCCAAAACATGGTCTGATTAAACTGATTTAGGTGATTATATGCCAACAGAGAGAGAACAAGCAGTATTTGAAGCGGCGATCAAACTTGGTGCACTTTACCACCAGTTCGTCGGAACCCCTGTCTCACCAGAGACCGCAGAGACGATTGAAGATGCAATCGAGTCGGCTGTCCGGCTTCAGCCGTATGTGACCGATGTAACGGTCCGGCTCGATCGCTCCGTCATGCTTGAAAACCCCTTCGGGTACTCCGAGGTCTCGGGGCGGATGTTTGATGTCACGATATCGACGAAAGTCGGGGAGGCCACCTGTACAGCAGCCCTCCGGTATGAGAACGGGTATCCCATGATGTCCATCATCGATTAATATGCAGAAGCCGCGTTTTCCGATCACCGATGATCATATGCATATCGACCCGGTGAACGGGATCGGTATCAATGCAGTGAAGGAGTTTGCCCGCTCAGGTGGGACGCATATCTTCCTTGTGACGAAGCCGTCCTGGTCATTTGGCATTGATGCGGTGAGGCCTGATGATTTTCGCCCGGTCTTTGAGAAGACGATTGCCCTTGCTGTCGAGTGCAGGGAGGCAGGCGTAACTGCCTTTCCCATCCTCGGCGTCCATCCGGCGGAGATCTCGCGGCTTACCGCACGGATGAGCCTTGCTGATGCTGAGGCACTGATGATCGGAGCACTCCGTGTTGCGGCGGAGTATGCGATGAATGGGGAGGCAGTCGCCCTCAAAAGCGGCAGGCCGCATTATGAGGTGGATGCTGAGGTCTGGGCCGCATCCAACCGGGTCCTCGCTTCTGCCCTTCAGTTCTCGGCCGAATGTGGCTGTGCTGTCCAGCTGCATGCCGAGAGCGGGCCTTGCGCCGATGTCGTCGGAATGGCTGAAGGTATCGGGATGCCCGTCGACAGGGTTGTGAAACATTTTGCAACCCCCGACACCCCGCTTCACCCTTCCTTTATCGCAAATCATGAGTCGATCCCGGAGGCTGCAGAGGAAGGGAAGGTGTTTACGATGGAGAGTGACTATATTGATGAACGGGACCGCCCCGGTTCGGTTCTGGGTCCACGCTCCGTCCCCCGGTTCACACTCCGCCACCTTGAGGCCGGCCGGCTCTCTGAAGAGGCGGTCTGGCGCATCCATGCCGAGGTCCCGGAACGGGTCTATGGTGTGGAGATCACCCTCTGATACACGATCCTTTTTGCATCATGACGACCCATTTATACTCAAATGTTTCTCAGGATTCATGATGCGCCGGGGGGAGGGAAGGTCGTTGCAATCTGCGATCGTGAACTTCTTGGCAGGACGCTTAGAGAGGGTGATCTTGAGATCACCATAACAGAAGACTTCTATGGGGGCGAACCGGCAACAGAAGATGAGGTCAGGGCCGCCCTAAGGCATGCGACGAATGCGAATATCATCGGCTGGAAGGTCGTGAATATAGCCATCTCCCTCGGACTTGTTGAGATCTCCTCGTGTCTGATGATCGATTCCATTCCACACGCCCAGATAGTATAACCGGAATTATGAGTATACAACAGACAATCTGTCCACGCTGCGGTGAACCATCAGAGGATGGGCTCTGCGGCGTCTGCCAGCTTCATGAGATCGAATGGGTGACCATCTCGCCACGGGTTCAGACGATCCTCTGTCCGACCTGCGGATCACGAAAAGTCGGGAGCACCTGGTCTGACTGTCTGGAGGAACGTGAAGACCTTGGGCGTTCACTTGTATTATCAGGGATTTCACTCCATCCTGATGTGAAAAGTCCGGAAATTGAAATAGATCTCCGTGATATCAGCTCCAACCGGACACAGGCAATCCTGACGATTACTGCCCGCTGTTATGGCCTTCCGGTGAGCAGAGAGGAGAGAGTTCTCATCGTCTGGGGGAAGGAGCAGTGTGACCGGTGCTGCCGGATAAGCGGAAGTTATTATGAAGGCACCATCCAGGTGAGGGCCGAGGGAAGAAAGCCGTCAGAATGGGAGATCCGGAGGAGTGCCGAGATCGCGTACCAGGCCGAGGATATGGCTCAGCAGGGGGGTGAGCGGCTTGCCTTCGTCTCGTCGATGGAGACATCACGTGACGGACTTGATATCATCGTCTCCTCCCTCGGGTTTGGCCAGTCGATTGTGAATGATATCACATCACTCTTTGGTGCAAAGACCACCTCGCATCCAAAGCTGGTCGGGGAGAAGGAAGGGAAGCGGCTATACCGGGTCACCTGGCTGATCAGGCTGCCGCGTATCATCCGGGGGGATATCGTCGAGATCCAGGGGCGGTACTACCAGGTGTCGGGATCTGATGGCCATACCCTCAGGACACGGGATCTCCTCACCTCAGGCCCGCGAACCTTCCGTGACGAGTCATCTGTCCGGGTCATCGCCCATGCCCGGGATGCGATGGAGGCGATGGTGACGCATCATGAGGGCGCCGTCATCGGAGTCCTTGATCCAGAGACACAGATGCCGGCTGAGATAGCTGCTCCGGACGGGTGCCGGGTCCCTCCCGGTGGTATTGTTCATCTCCTCCGGGACGGCGATACGCTCTTTGTGGTCGGATACTGATGCGCGCACGGATCGTCCCCCTGGAAACCCTCCGGGCACTCAATCACCTCGACTGGGTTGATCGGAGCCGCCGGGTATTCAAGGAGGGTGATCATGTGTATGTTCCTGTGAAGGACGGGTATCCCTGTGATGCAGTTCTTCCAGTCCGCATCCGAAAGGGACGTGGATACCAGCGGCTTGGTGACGGGGTGATCTTCCATGGGAGGCGCCCTACCGCAGAGGAGATCGATGATGTGGCAACCAGGGAAGCATCAGCGTTCATCCTCTTTATTCCGACACATACCGGGGATTGCAGGGTTCCGTCATACGAGGTCCTCTCCGGGACTCCCCGGGAGGTTCTGCACCGGGAGAGCGGGATTCTCTATCATCTTGATCCGACGAAGGTGATGTTCTCCCAGGGGAACCGGGAAGAGAAACGCCGGATTGCCTCCCTGATCCGTCCTGGTGAGCGGATTGCGGATATGTTTGCCGGGATCGGGTATTTCACCCTCCCTGCTGCAACTGCAGGGGGGGTGGTCCATGCGATGGAGATCAATCCCGACTCTTTCTTTTACCTGGAGAAGAACATCGGTTCCAATCATCTTGGAGCATCAGTCCATGCAGAATGCGGAGACTGCCGCGATCTCCTCTCCGGTATCTATGATCGTATCATGATGGGGCATTTCGACTCAGGGGAGTATCTCTCATCTGCCCTCCCCCATACGGCTCCCGGGACCGTCATCCATCTGCACACCCTCAGTCCTGATGAGGAGATGGTTATGGAGATCATCGGAGCGCATGGGTATGATGCCGAGGTCACCGTGCATAGAGTAAAGAAATATGCGCCACAAATCTGCCATTGTGTTCTGGATGTGGTTCTGATATGAGGCGGACACTTGAAGGGAAGATGATCGTCCTTGCGGTGACGGGGAGTATCGCTGCTGTCGAGACGGTGAAGCTTGCTCATGAACTGAGGAGGAAAGGTGCAACCGTCCAGGCGGTGATGTCGGAGGCGGCAGCGGGCATCCTGAACCCTGCGTCTCTCACCTATGCGACTGGGCGTGAGACGATTGTTACAATCTCCGGCCATGTCGAGCATGTCATCTACTCCGGTGATGAGATGGCGGCCTCCCTCCTCCTGATTGCACCGTGTACGGCAAATACCATCGGAAAGATAGCGACCGGGATCGATGACACCACGGTGACGACATTTGCCACAACCGCACTGGGGAGCGGCCAGCCGGTCGTCCTCGTCCCTGCCATGCACCATTCGATGTACCGCCACCCCGCTGTCACCCGGAATCTCAAAACCCTCGAGGAGTTTGGGGTCGATCTCGTCCCTCCCCGTATCGAGGAGGGGAAGGCAAAGATCGCTACCATCGATGAGATCGTCCTCTATGCTGAGCGGGCGGTCCTCGGACGACCCCTTGCCGGAGAGAAGATAGTGATCACAAGCGGCCCCTGCAGGGAGCCGCTCGATGATGTCCGGGTCCTCACCACCCGATCAACCGGGCAGATGGGCCGCGCCATCGCGTATGAAGCCTTCCGGCTTGGCGCGGATGTCACCGTCATCCATAACGATCACTTTCCTGCGGTCCGGAATATCCGGATAGAGACGGCGGCAGAGATGAAAGATGCCGTCATCGGGATGATAGACAAGGGGATCACCGTCTATATCAGCGCAGCCGCCATCTCAGACTATGCTCCTGAACGGATCTTTGGAAAGATACCATCCGGAACAGAGCAGGATATCCACCTCCTTCCCCTTCCGAAGGTGATCGAGTACGCCCTTGCCATCCCCTCAATCAGGACGATCGGGTTTAAACTCGGGGATGATGCCGCCATCGGAGGCCGGGATCTCATCAGACGGGGTGCATCACTTGTGGTCGCCAATCCCCCGTCAGCGATGGGATCGGAGACGGCACCATTTCTTCTGATGACTGGGGAGAGGGAGTACACGGTTCATACAAAAGAGGAGGTCGCGCAGGCGATATGCCGCCATCTGTCGTAGTCTGGGCACCCGGCCATATATCCGGATATTTCCGGAGGATCACCGGGGAGACCTTCCGGGACACGGGAAGTGTCGGTGCAGGGATCGTCACCAGTCAGGGTGTCACTGCCACGGTCGCCGACGCTGTCGAGACGGAGATCTTTGTCCTCTCGGATGGTGTCGAGAATACCGGATCCCCCCCCATCGAATATGCCCTTGAGCGCCTTGATCTTACTGCATCAATCACCACAGAGTCAAAACTCCCGATAGGATCAGGATTCGGCCTCTCGGCCGCCTCACTGCTTGCGACACTGACCGGTCTCAATGAGCTCTTCGCCCTCTCGATGAGCTGCCATGAGATAGCCCTCCTCGCCCATGAGATCGAGGTGAAGTACAGCCATGGGCTCGGAGATGTGGCCGCCGAGGTCGGGGGCGGGCTCGTCTGCAGGACCAGACCGGGGATCGATACCGAGGTACACCGGATGGTCGGGCTGGATGATACTATCTGGTGCCTCTGTGCAGGCCCGATACCGACTGACGGTATCCTTGGGTCACCGGGGGTGATGAATCAGATCGCCGGTGCCTATCCCGGAAGGTGCCCGGTCGATCTCCCTGACTTCCTCTCCCTCTCACGCCGGTTTGCCGAGGCGTCCGGGCTGATCACCCCCGTCGTCGGGGAGGTACTTCAGGCATGTGATGACGCTTCTGTTCCGGCAAGTATGACGATGCTCGGCGAGGGTGTATTTGCCATCGGAGATGATGCAGAGGCGGTCCTCTCCGGGTTTGGGAAGGTATACCCGACCGGGATTGCAGAAGCAGGACCGGCGGTTCTGGAGGTCCGGGAATGATACCCGCAGATCACCCGCGATACCGCTCCCTTGTCGCACGGGAGAGGCTTGCAGATGCTGCACGGGAGGGGATCGCATCCCTTGAAGGGCTGACGGCCCACGGGCGGGGTGAGGCATTCGACTATCTCATCGGGGAGAGGACGACTCCGGCCGCGGCAGAAGCGGAAGAGCTTGCTGCCCGTCTTCTCATCTCGGCACGGCGGGCTGTCATCTCGGTGAACGGGAATACCGCCGCGCTTGCAGCACCCGCCATCCGGGATCTCCAGGAGGCATCCGGCGCTGCTGTTGAGGTCAACCTCTTCCACAGAACCGATGAGAGGATACATCGGATCTCCACCTACCTCTCCGGCCATGGGATCGAGGTCCTCTCCGGGGAGTACGAAAGGCTCGTCCCCCTCTCGCATGGCCGGGGGCTCTGCCTTCCGAAGGGTATCGGTGCGGCAGATGTCGTTCTTGTTCCGCTTGAGGATGGGGACCGTTGTGAGGCGCTCCGGAGGATGGGGAAGATCGTCATCACCATCGATCTCAACCCCCTCTCCCGGACAGCCCGGATGGCGACCCTCACCATCGTTGATGAGCTGACGAGGGCATTGCCTGCGATGACGGAGGCATGCCGTTTGGTGACTCCGGGGGATCCCGAAGAGATGGCTCTTTTAATCGATAACACGAAGTTTCTTAGAGAGGCGAAGGAAGCAATGAGACGGAGGCTGGCAGATGCTCTGGATTGAGAAGTACCGGCCGCAGGAGCTGGATGAGATAGCCGGCCAGGATCATGTCAGGCGGCAGCTTGGGTCATTTGCAGATAAAGGATCATTCCCCCATATGCTCGTATCCGGTCCACGGGGTGTCGGGAAGACGACGATGCTTGATGCCTTCATGCGGGGTTTCTATGGGGATCGCTTCTCTGAGAATGTGACGGTGATACAGTCCGGCCCCCTCTTCTCACAGGGGAGGGCGTATCTTGAGTCCAATCCCCGGTTTACATCGCTGTATAAGAAAGAACTGGGGGTCCTTGCGAACTTCAAGCATATCGTCCGGTGGCATGCCTCGATCAAGCCATTGAATACTGCCTTCCGGGTAATCATCTTCGATGAGGCGGACGCCCTCTCCAGGGAGGCACAGAATGCCCTCAGGAGGACGATGGAGCGGTACAGCGCTACCTGCCGGTTCATCTTTGTGACGACCCGCCCTGCCGCGCTCATCGATCCCCTGCAGTCCAGGTGTCTCCCCCTCTCCTTCCTCCCGGTTGAACCGTCGCTCATCGGAGAGCGGCTTCGTGCCATCCTTGCGATGGAAGGGAAGACCGGAGTCATATCGGATGAAGATCTCGACCTCCTCGCCTTCTCTGTCCGTGGGGATCTCCGCAAGGCGATCATGACCCTTCAGGTCGGGGTTGAGACCGGGGAGATGATCGATCCGGGCGATATTGACGATACCGAGACACTCAGGGTGGCAGAGGTGATCCTTGAGGCGATCCGGCGCGGCGATCATACCGCTGCCCAGAAGAGTGCCGAGACGCTGATGATCGAGTATGGCCTCTCAGGGCGTGATCTCCTCTCAAGGATGAGGAAGGTCCTTGGGGTCTGCTGCACAACTCCGGCACTCTCACTCCTTCTGGCTGAGACCGACTCGCTCCTTGGGAAGGCCGGGAATGAATATATCCAGGTGAATGCTTTCCTTGCGAGGCTTGCGGAGATGAAGATATGAGCAGGATAAAGGTACAGGCACATTATGATGAGGTGGCAGAGGTCTATGATCAGCGGTATGATCTCCGGCAGGGGAGGCTCTATCACCACCACTTAAGCCAGACCGTCCTTGATCGGGTTTCGGCAGACGGGCCTCTCCTCGATCTCGGATGTGGAACCGGACTTTTTATTGAGCATTATCAGAAGAATGGCGGGCGGGCGGTTGGCCTTGACATCTCGCCCGGGATGGTCAGGATGGGCCGCCTGCGGTGTCCTGAGAGCGACTTTATTGTCGGAACCGCCGATATCCTCCCGTTTGAGGATGAGAGTTTTGAGAGTATCGCAAGCCTGCTCGCATTTACCTATCTGCGGGAACCGGATCTGATGCTTGATGAGGCATACCGTATCCTGAAGCCGGGCGGGAAGATTGCAGTCTGCACGCTCGGCAGAAATATGATGACCCTCCTTGTCCCCTTCTTTTACCGGATGGGCGAGCGGATCGGGTACAGGAAGATCGGTGTCGGGGATTTTGGTGAGAACTACTATACCGGCGGTGAGATGGAGGCGATGTTCAGGGAAGCCGGGTTCGTTGATGTGGAGTCCCGGCGGTGTTCATTTGCCCACTACACCCTCTCCCCCCGGATCTTCTCGATGGCACAGAGGGCAGAGCCGTTCATCGAGGAGCATCTCCCCTCCCTCGCCTTCAATGTCTGTGTGAGTGGAAGAAAAGAGTAGGGAGAGTCTATCTCAACCGTTTCAGGATCCTCTCTTTCTTCATCCGTGCCGCTGCAGCCGCACGATCCACCTCTTTCTTCATCGCCTCAAAGTCCCCGGTTCGTGTATCGACGACCTTTTTCAGTGGGGTATAGGGAGCCTCCCTGAACTTCGGGGAGAAATCGACCTCCTTCCCGCCGCTCTTAAGGACAGATTCCGCCTCTCCCTCTTCTGCAATGCCGATGATCTCAACAGCGACACCCTGGTTCCTGATGACCTCAAGCACCCGGTCTGCCGCGTCAGGTGGCACAACAACAAGGAGCGAGTCGAGCGAGACGCCAAGATAGTCGATACCAAGTTTGTCGAGGAGTGCGAGGACACGGGGATTGACAAGACTACGGAGCTTCTCCTCTTCGATGATGATCCGGCATCCTGCGGTCTCTGCCATCTCAAAGACATCGCCACGGAGACCCCCGTTGGTGACATCGGTCATCGCATGGATCTCCGGGAATACGGCATCCCGGATGAGGGCGTCGCAGGCATGGAGGAAATGGAGGTTGATCGTCTCTTCGACGACTTCTGCATTGCCGGAGTAGATCGCTGCGGTAGCGATGGTTCCTCCGCCAGCTCCTTCGGTCATCAGAAAGAGGTCGCCTGGCTGAATCTGGCGGCGGGCGGTGATATGATCGGCAACCCCGACAACCCCGACACATCCGGTCATCCGGTCGCCGATGACCATATCGCCACCGATTCTGAGGGTGGAACCGGCGATGAGGGGGACATTAAGTGCTTCTCCGACGGCGGTGATCCCTGCGGTATAGTCGAAGATCCTGGCGACATCGCCGTCATCTGCGACATGGATGTCGGAGATGAGCCCGACCGGCCGTGCGCCCATCACATATACATCACGGAGGGTGGCGCGGGTCGCATGGAATCCTGCGAGGAAGGGGTAGTCGGAGAGGCGGGAGTGCATCCCATCGACGGTTGTGATGATGAACTGTCCGCCTGCCGGGACAACCCCGCCGTCATCCATCTCGGAGACCCCGACGGATGCGCCGGTCTCCCCGATGATCTCTGCAATCTTCCGGTGCGCATAAAAATCACCGGTCCCCCTTGATCCGACGCCGAATGCTCCCATGGAGATACCGGCCTTCTCGTACGTGAAGAGATCGCCGCTGAGGTTGCTGGTGATCCTGACCTCTTCTATCGCCGCTCGTGCGAATGCTTCTGCATAGTCTGACGGGACCTCTTTAATCTCAAGGATCCGGTCACGGAGGCGGGCTGCAAGGTCATCATCGCTGATACCGGAATGCATATGCCTCCGCACATATCCTTCAATATCCATATACCGAGGTGTTGATCGTGTGCGGCAATAAATGCGTGATCTACTGCGCTACGATCCGGGGAGATCTCTCCCCATCCATCCGATGACGCGCAAAACCAGAAGACTGATGTTCTGGTATGGCAAGAGTGATCATCTGCTATGGCCATCGATCCGATTCCGACCGCATGCACCATTGCGGGATCCGACTCAAGCGCGGGGGCGGGCATCCAGGCTGATCTCAAGGTCTTCTCAGCGTATGGCGTCTACGGCCTCACCGTCATCACCGCGACGACCGCACAGAATACCCGGCGTGTCGCCGGTTCCTGGATACAGTCGGGAGATTCGGTTGCGGCACAGATCACCACGCTCTGCGAGGAGTTTACCATTGGCGCATGGAAGACCGGGATGCTTGGGAATGTGGAGGTGATCGATGCGGTCATCGATTCGCTTCCGGACGGGGCATCGCTCGTCCTTGATCCGGTCATCGTCTCAACGAGCGGTCACCGCCTTCTCTCATCTGATGCCCTGACGCTCCTCATCGACGGGTTGGTACCGCTTGCGACCGTCGTCACCCCGAATATCCCGGAGGCGGAGATGATCACCGGGATCTCCCCGATCCTGTCACTTGAAGATGTTCGGGAGGCGGCAGCGGTGATCCGCTCGCTCGGGGCCGAGGCGGTCATCATCAAGGGAGGGCATGGGACAGATACGGAGGCGACCGATATTCTGCTGGATAGCGAGGGGGAGGTCGCCCTCTCCCGTCCGAGGTACCCGTACGAGGTGCATGGATCCGGGTGTTCCTTCGCCTCCGCAATTGCGGCGGAGATTGCGCTTGGTGCTGACCTGCGATCCGCATTTCCTGATGCAAAACGGTTCATCGATGGCGCCATCCGGCATGCGATCAGGTTTGACTCCGGTGGGGCGGTCCCTGATCCCTTCTGGGAGATGCGCCGGATCGAGATCGATTGATATATCTCTTTGTGATACAACCATCAGAGTAATGGATGCGACCGATCATGCCATCCTTGATGCGTTGATGAGTGATGCCAAAGTACCGCTGGCTGATCTCGGGAAGCGGCTCTCTATTGCCCCTTCGACAGTATTCAAACGGATCGAGCGATTGAAACAGGAAGGTGTGATCGCGCGGTTTACTATTGCCGTGAATCCTGAATTTTTCCCGCGCCGCCTTGTTTCATTTCTTTCGATCAAGGTTGATCCCGAGGCGGCCGACGATCTGATCACTCTTCTCAGGGAGCGGCAGATCGTCAGGGAGGTCTTTGAAGTACTCGAACCAAATGACTACCTGGTCAAGGCGGTGACATCGGATATCTCTGAGCTGAAGAATGAGCTCATCCACCCGATATCGGCATTGCCGGGCGTCCGTGAGGTGAATACAATCCTTGCAGTCAGAAAGATCAAAGAGCAGACATATGTTGGATAATGGTTCTGTGTATGGAGGCGGCAATGGCATTTGAGATGCTGTATGGGATCCTCGCGATCATCACCCTCATCATGGGGGCGGCACTGATCGTCCTGATGTACCTCTCCTATAAACGGGTGAAGGACAAGACACTCCTCCTCTTCAATCTGGGTCTCTTCCTCCTCGTCATCGGGATCGTCTTCTCGGATATCGTCGCGATGATCTCCGGGGAGGGCGTGATATCGTACTGGTCCATCGTCACCGCCCGCCTCCTCCAGATTGCAGGAATCGGGTGTATGATCACGGGGGTCTTCCGGTAGGAGGGTACAGGCTATGGGATTTGGCGCCTCATTCGCACGCGACTGGACGATCAGCAAGACATCGAGGTTCTTTGGCAAGAACAGAATTGCCGATCCCCTCCTTAAACGTCTTGCCGCAGATCCATCAGAAGCAGTTCGGGAGGCGGTCGCCCGGCATGCCTCGGCTCTCGGGGCTGAAGAGGGGGCAGGGTTCCGGCGGCGTGTCCCCGAGGGGGAGGTTCTCCTCATCGTCGAGAGCTTCCTGCTGACGGCGGGGGTGCCCTATGAGAGGAAGGGCGATAATGCCATTATTATAAAAAAGGATTTCACCGCATCGGTCGATAGCGGCCTCTGCTGCCCCCTGATTGCCTCCTCGTACCTGACCGGCTTCCTCGCCGCTGTTCTTGAGAGCTGGGAGAGGATCGAGACGGACGAGGAGATTAGGTGCCGGAAGAGGGAAACAAACAAGTCTTTTCCATCTGAATAGGAAATGATATTTCATAAACCGGGTTTTGTCTACATTTTCTTCTCCTGGTAATCCACATCCAATATATATATGTAGATCTTATCACAATCATTGTATATCCGCACCCTGCCCGGAAGATGCGGGACTCTTTCAAGGATCCAAAGATTCCGGTGATGGGGACGTGAGGTGAATGATTATGACGATGAAGAGAAATGACGATGCAGTCTCACCGGTCATCGGTGTCATCCTGATGGTCGCCATCACGGTGATCCTCGCTGCAATTATTGCGGCGTTTGTGTTCGGGCTGGTCGGCGGGACGACAGCGACGAAGGTTGTTGGTGTGACTGTTGCACAGACAGGTGAGAATATTGGTAATATCACATGGCAGGGTGGAGCGGATATCCGGGATATTGCATATTGGAATGTAACCAGCCCTGCTCAAGATGATGATTTCAATGAAAAATATGATTTCGAGGAAGATGGTATTCTTGGTAAGGAAGGCGACCCATCTGTTGGGTCTGTTTGGCCAATACAAATGAAGGCTGGCGACAGGGTCGTTATAACCGCAACATTTGAAGATGGTGCATCACAGGTCATCTACGACCGGCGGTTCTAATACTAAAACCCTTTTTTATTTGCATTTTTTCTATCAAGCCATTTCCCCCCGCACTTCCTCGCAAGCACCAGGTGATGGCGGATCAGCCACCCCAGATCGGGATCATGGGTCCGGAGGTACCGGGTCATATGAACCGCCGCCTCGATGATGGCGTTGAATACCCGGTTTAAGAAGGTATTACGATGGGTCTTCTATCTCATCACGATCAATACCAGCCTGTTTCAGTATCTCTATCAGAGTGCCAGTTGGTAGTTCACGTTTATGAAAAGGAATAATGACCCTGCGCTTTGTTTCAGGGTTGAAAAATCTGATGGCTTCCCTTTATTCGATCCAGCAAAAACCCTCTCTTCTGGATAATTTTGATAACCTTTTGGGGTGTGAGTACCGGTAATTTAGGCATATGCATCTATGGTTATGGTATATTCGAGGAGTCCTCCATCTGTCGGCACCTCCTCTCCCTTCTCCAGAAGATGCTCAATATAGAGCTCTATTGCTTCTTTTGCCATATCTATTGCGTCATCTATCGTTTCGCCAAAGGTAATACAGCCGGGTAGTGTCGGAACAGTGACGGTAAATCCACCTTCGGGTTCTTTACGGAGCAGAATACGATAATTCCTGTATGTCATGATCATCTCCGGGGTATGGTAGCGGGACACCCGGGTTTTCCACCATAATAGTTTTTGTATCGGGTATAGATAATCTCTCTGCTACAAAGATTCTTGCAGGATGAGCGCCTCAATAACCCCCGCCGCTTCCCTCTCCCGCTCGCCCCCGCACTTCCTCGCAAGCACCAGGTGATGCCTGATCAACCACTCCAGCTCAGGATCATGGTTCCGGAGATACCGGGTCGTATGGACCGCCGCCTCGATGATGGCGTTGAACCCCCGGTTCACCGGGCGGTGGATCGGATCCACAAGGACTCTCTCCTCAATAGGCATCAGCTCGATGCTGTATGCCTCGCTGCTCTCCCCGATGACGCGGGCAGAGAAGGCGGCCCAGGCATCGGCGGCGGCGAGCCGGTGCATGGGAATCCCATCGACCTGCTCGGAGACGAATGCCTCTTCCGGGAGATCCCCAAAGGTCGTCTCGACGAAGAGGAGGGGGTCATGGACGATATTGGCGACGAACCAGCCGTCCCGGACGACATTCTCTGCGGTATGGCTCCCCTTGAAGAGGGCAAGGGTATACCGGCCGCCGCGGGAGATGACCCCCATCGGGGCGGCGTTGAACCGGGTTGTCCCGATCACCTCGTTGATACCCTCCCGGAGGAGCGGGGGGTGGTTCAGTCCCACTGCCACCCCTCGGTCAGGGCAAGGTAGATCCCGGCGATGGCGATGTCGGCGAGCGATCCCGGGTTGATGCCCCGGCGGATGCACTCCTCATCCATCTCCTGGATCGTCCGCCGTCCGGCAAGGACGTCCTGCGCCATCGCCATCGCCTCGAGGGCGGCCTTCTCACCGAACTTCTTGGCGATGAAGGTATCCGGCTCCTCTGCCATCAGCGCGATGAAGAGCCGGCTGATGACACCGGGGCCGCCCCTTGCCTCATGGAGCCGGTCGGCGAACTGCCGGGTGAGAGGGTAGCCGTCGATCCATTCACGGCAGACCATGTCGCGGGGGGCAGAGTATGCCATCACATCGCGGAGTGTCATCCCTTCCTCGCGGATGCGGCGGATCGACTCCGGGTCCTTCACATCAAGCCCGTCTGATTCGAGGACACGGACCTCCGTCAGCGAGAAGGCTTCATAGAAGGCAACCGCATCATCGATGGTCGTCTCCTCGATCCGCCGGAGAGCGCCAGGAATCCCCCCTCCCATGATGAGGGGGAAGAGGAGGATATATGCGCCAAAATGCGTATTTCCACCGGAGTGGCTGTTTGTCAGGATGACCGCCTGCCGGATAGCCTCGCCGATCCCGGTCCTGCCTGCCTCGGCGTCATCAAGGGCGGGCCGGGCGGCAAGGACGGATGCGAGGAAGTGCTCAAGCCGGGTATCATGGTAATCGTGGCAGCGGTCGACGTTCCCCGGCTTTGGATACGCCGTCACCTCAAGCATCATTGCGAGCTGGGCACGCTCAGCACGGGATCTCCCCGGGTCCTTCATGAAATATCTCCTCCATGATCTTCTGGCCAAGATGCCGCTTCTCCTTCATGTATGCCACCTTCGAGATCCCGAGGTTCTGCAGCGTCATATCGCGGAACATACAGGGGGTTGATGACTTACAGCACCAGGCAAGGCTCCCAAAACAGGTATGTGATCCCCCTTCCAGCACCGTCTCCTTCGTCACCCTCTTCTTCAGGGTCAGATACTCATCACGAGTCATATCAAGCCCTTTTATCGCAGGGAGAAGCGGGCACTCCTTCACCGGCATACAGCAGAAGGCAAGGGAGCGGAGGTCACCCCCCCGGCAGAGCTGCTTCGGTGCATTATACCACCCGACCTCATCGGCATACCGCCTGATAGCGGCATCAAGGCCCTTGAGGGTATGGAGATCCGCCCGCCGGGCGAGGGAGACGAGATCAGCTCCGTGGGAGAACTGGTCCATCACCCGATCATAGGAGTGCATCGAGTTATTGGCGATGATCTGGAGGGGGACGGCATTGCGGATCTGGCGGATCTTCTGGTGGCCCAGATCCATCAGGTCGATATGGATGATGTCCGCACCCGCCTTCCAGAGTGCTCGTGCCAGTGCCCGCTCATCGGTAAGCCCCACCCGCATCTTCACCGAGACGCAGGTATCCATCGTCTTGAGCGCCCGGACGATAGCACAGAGATCATGGTGGTGCGTCAGGAGATGTTCGCCGGTCCCGGCATCGATCATCGGCTTCTGGCGGCAATGGGCATCGATCTCATAGATGACGGTATCGCCGATCTCATCTGCAAGTGCAGCAAATGCGGCCGGTTTTCGCCCCCGCAGATTGATGCCGGGGACAACATCCGATCCCTTCAGCTTCTCCACTTCAGCGCGTATCCCTTTTGCCGGATCATCAAAGAAGAACTCGGTTCTCCCGGCCTCGGCAAGATCATGGCTTGCAAGAATCGTCTCTTCATCGATGGAGAAGCCCCCAAGGAACGCAGCACCCACATGTCCTGCCCGTTGTAGCACATATCCGGCATCCACAACCCCTGCCATTGATGCAAGTGCAATAGGCGTCCTGACGATCTGCTGGTTCATCAGGAGCTCAAATCGTTCATAAGCCTCCATCATAGATTCATATAAATTAGAAATGATAGCGTATAGCACTTTGGATCGCTTCGTCCGGAAGCAAATTAATAACACTTTTCTGGTAGAAAAGTACAACTCTTCTTATGACAAAGAAAGGATTACTCCTTGTTGGACATGGCAGCAAACTCCCCCATAACAAGGCACTCATCGACAATACCGCCACCATCATGGCAGCAAAAAGCGACCAGTATATTGTCAAATCCGGTTTTATGAGCCTGAATGAACCGACGGTCGAGGAGTCGCTGAAGGCTTTTGAGAGTGAGGATATCGATCTCCTCGTCGTCGTCCCGCTCTTCCTTGCAAAGGGTGTGCATATCCTGAAGGATATCCCCGGCATCCTCGGTCTTGGAGAAGGGGAGAAGAAGGGCGTCTTCAGGATGAACGGAAAGGAGATCCCGCTCCTGTATGCCGACCCCATCGGCGGAGATCCACTCCTTGCCGAACTGATGCTGAAGAATGCAGAGAACGCGATCCGCGATCACCTCTGAACCTCCGATGCGCCTCCTGGTGCTCGATACCACCCATGGCGGGGGGACCCTCGCCACCGCCCTTGCCGAAGAAGGGCATATCGTGGACTGCGTGGATATCTATTACGGGAGGGATGGCATCCCCTCCGAAGCAGCCCGCACGCGATTGTATAACGCATGTATTGCGCCTGTCCACCTTGATCCGGCATATCCGCTGCTCCATCGCGGCCTTCCTGTGATCACCCATCACCAGGCGGCAGGACTTCTTCTGGGAGGGGATCTTCCAACACCTTTTATCGAGATAACCGGGGAGCGCGGGAAGACGACCACGGCGTATGCCCTCGCCCACCTGATGGGGGGGGCGGGTATCCTGCATACATCATCCGGGGATATCCGGTATCCTGAGAAGACGTTGCTTGGGAGATACAGTATCACCCCGGCAAACATTATTCGGCCGGTACAGGAGGCACGGCGACTGCATGGGTGGTGTATTGCAGAGTCCTCGCTTGGGGTCTCCGGGAGGGGGGATCTCGGGATCCTCACCTCGCCCGGCGACTACCGGATCGCCGCCGGGAAGCGGTCGGCCCTTGAGGCGAAACTTTGCCATCTCAGTACATGTTCGCAGATCCTCCTCCCTGAGGGGATCTGCGTCGATCACCCGGATGCCCATACTGTTGGAGATATCGCCTCTTCCCGGGGGACCACCATCTCTTACTCGTTTGACGGGATCGAGGGATCGTTTGATCATCCCCTCCTTCTGCTGGAGGGGTACCGCCACCCCCTCCTGATGGCAACTGCCGCAGGCTGCCTCCTTGGGATCGACCCCGCCCCGCTTCAGAGTTTTGAGGCCCTCCCCGGCAGGATGCAGACGAGATATGAGAACGGCTGCCTCATCGTTGATGCCGCAAACAGCGGAACAACCAAAGATACAACCATCGAGGCGGCACGGTATGCACGGAAGATAGAGAGCGGAAAAGACCTTCATCTCATCATCGGCCAGGATGCACATGCCGTCTGCGAAAACTTCGCTGAGGATGCTATCATCGCGGCCATCGAGGCTGTTGCTCCGGATGATCTCACCCTCGTCACCCCTGATGAGCCATCAGACCTCCTCTCCCGCTATCCTGCGTGCCGGAGGGCAGCATCTCTTGAGGCGGCAATCGCCACTACAGAAAAGAGAGCAGATACCATCATTCTCCTTGCAGTCAAGACATGGAGGTAACAGAAGTGCACTACATACAGCCACGACCAAGTTCCATCGTCGCCGCCCTGTACACAGCCCGTGATCTCGGCGTCGATGTTGCAATATTACACGGCCCATCGGGCTGCTCCTTTAAACATGCACGCCTCCTCGAAGAGGATGGACTGCGTGTCGTCACCACCTCACTCTCGGATGATGAATTTATCTTCGGCGGGCAGCCGATCCTTGAGGATCTCCTGAAGTATGCCGAAGAGACCTTCAAACCCGGTCGTATGGCGGTCATCGGGACCTGTGTCTCGATGATCATCGGTGAGGATATGCAGGCGGCAATCGACGCATCCGACGTATCAACACCGACGATACCGATGGATATCCATGCAGGCTTCTCTGAGAATATCGACGGGGTCATCGCGGCACTTGAGCCTGCTGCGCGTGCCGGCTGGATCTCCGAGGAGGAGCTTGCACGCCAGCAGGTGCTGCTTGCAGGGGCAAACCAGGTCGAGAAACTCAGGGGCGCCGCCTCAAAGCGGTATATTGAGCCTGAGCGCGGTGATCTCAAACATATCGCCGCAAATGCTCTCCTCACCCTTGCACGGAGCGGGAAGAAGGGGATGGCGGTGATGAATGCCAAGAAAGAGACGGCTTATATGTTCATTGATGCCCTCCTCGCGCTTCATGAGGTCGCCCCGGATGCGGATATCACGTATCTTGTCAATCTCGATGATCGGGGGCTTCCCAAGGTGCGTGCGGATGCAGAGAGGATTTTAAACGAGGCCAAAGAGCGGGGGCTGCCGATCACCATCCTCGGCGCTCTCGATGAGTATGGCGTCATCGGGGATACTATCGGCGAGGCTATCCGCGAGCGGGCTCCCGACTATCTCCTGATCGTCGGTGTCCCCCATGCGGTTGAGGCGCAGTATACCGAGGGGATCGAGGTCTTCTCGATCACAAATGGTCCGAGGCAGGTCGCCCCCCTCCGCGAACTGGGCCACCAGCATGTGCTGGTCGAGATTGATCTCCATCCAAAGACCCTCGGTGTCCGGTCCATCGTTGAGAGCGAGTTTGGAGCAGTCCTCAGGAGCCTCTGATGCAGACCCTCCTTATCACCGGGGACCGGTCCGGCTGCGGAAAGACGAGCATCACGCTTGCCATCTCGGCTATCCTTGCAAAGAGGATGCCGGTGCAGACCTATAAGGTCGGGATGGATTATATCGATCCATCCTACCTCACCGGCGTGACCGGGAGGCCCTGCCGGAACCTCGACAGCTATGTCCTCGATGATGAGGGGCTCCGGGGCGTCTATGCCCATGCATCAGCGGGTGCAGAGATCGGGATCATCGAGGGTGTTCGGGGCCTCTACGAAGGGGCTGATGTTCTCGGAGACACCGGGAGTACCGCATCTGTTGCAAAGGCACTCGGCGTCAATGTCATCCTCGTCATCAATGCAAAGAGCATCACCCGGAGTGCGGCGGCTATCGTCAAGGGGTTCATGGCATTTGATCCCGGGGTACGAATCCGGGGTGTGATCCTCAATAATGTCTCCGGCGGCCGCCATCTGGAGAAGGCGAAGGGTGCAATCGAGCACTTCTGCGGGATCCCGGTCATCGGTGCGGTTCCGCACACCCCGCAGATGGAACTTGCGATGCGGCACCTCGGCCTTGTGCCATACCGCGAGGGGAGCGAACAGGATGAGTTCAGAGACAGAATTGAGACCATCACAAGGGTGATCGGGGAGTATATCGATATCGAGGCGCTCCTCTCAATTGCAACTGAACCTGCACATCCCGGCACCCCTCACCCCGCATTCGACCCGGATCATCCGATTGATCTGAGGATCGGCGTTGCCCATGATGAGGCATTCAACTTCTACTATGCCGATCTCTTCGATCTCCTCCGCGCAGGCGGAGCAGAGCCGGTCTTCTTCAGCCCGATCCACGATCGCCTCCCCGATGCCGACGGATACATCCTCGGCGGGGGCTACCCCGAACTCTATTCTGCTGAACTGGAGAGGAATGATGCAATGCGCCAGGCGATTGCTGAGGTGGTGCAGAACAATACTCCGGTCTATGCCGAGTGCGGCGGGCTGATGTACCTCACCCGGTCGATCACCAGAAAGGCAGGATTCCAGGGTTTGGAGAAGGCAGAGACGCATACAATGTGCAGGGTCTTCCCCGGAGATACCCTTATGCCATCATCCCGGGTTCTCGGCTATGTCGAGGGAAGATCATGTGCCGGACCGATGGGGATGGCTGCATTTCGTGGCCATGAGTTCCATTACAGCGAGATCCGGATGGATCCAGACGTCAGATACGCTTTTTCCCTGACACGGGGAAAAGGCATCGCGGATGGCAATGACGGGATTCTTCTGAAGAATGCCATCGGAAGCTATGCACATCTCCATCCTGTTGCAGGCAGCGGAATGATCCGATCCTTCATCTCAACCTGCCGGGATCAAAGTACGAAGCAAAACTAATACATTGATCCTCTCTCCAATACCTGATCATGGAAGTCTATATTGATGGAGCATTCGTTCCACAGGAGGAGGCGAAGGTCTCGGTCTTTGACCACGGTTTCCTCTATGGGGATGGGGTCTTTGAAGGGATACGGGGCTATAACGGGAAGATATTCCGCCTTAAAGAGCACGTTGACCGCCTGTATGATTCGGCGAAGACGATCGATATGGAGATCCCGATCTCAAAGGAGGAGTTTTCAGAGATCATCCTTGAGACGGTCCGGAGAAATAACCTCAATAACGCCTATATCCGTCCGATCGTCACCCGGGGAAGCGGAACGATGGGGCTTGATCCGACACACTGCCCAAAACCGACGATCATCTGTATCGCCATTGAGTGGGGGGCGATGTATGGTGACCTCTATGAGAAGGGACTCACCGCTGTCACCGTCGCGGTCAGGAGGAACGCGCCGGATGCACTTCCGCCAAATGTCAAGAGCATGAACTACCTCAATAATATCCTCGCCAAGATAGAGGCGAACTACAAGGGCGGGGACGAGGCGATCTTCCTTGACGCACAGGGGCGTATATCCGAGGGATCCGGGGATAACATCTTCATCGTCAAGAACGGGATCATCCACACCCCGCACACCCTGACAAACCTTAAAGGAATCACCCGGGACGTTCTTATCGAGATCGCAGAGAGCCTCGGTATCCAGGTGAAGATCGTTGAGCTTGGATTCTTTGATCTCTATACGGCAGATGAGGTCATCGTCACAGGAACTGCTGCTGAGGTTGCCCCGATCGTCAAGGTCGACGGACGAGCCATCGGAAGCGGCCGGCCCGGCCCGATCACAAAACAGATCATGGCCGCCTTTAAGACGATCACCGAGAAGGAAGGTACCCCGATCTAAGGATCGAATGGATACCTTTTTATTTTTCAAGGTCTACCTTTTATAGCAATTCAGTTGCACTGCTGATATAGTGTAGTGGCCAATCATGTCGGCCTTTCACGCCGACGACTGGGGTTCGAATCCCCATATCAGCATCCTTTCCTTTTCAATCGATATTTCTTCTTCGTTTATGGAAGTACAATCATTCACACCTCTTCACTTTTGCTATCGTTTCCATACGATAAAATGAAGCTATTTTATCGTTTATGGACGATAAGTATATGAATCAGGATGCCCGTCATTGATCATGGATACTGTGGCCAAACTCAAGGCTGCCATAGTCGAGTGGCAGGAGCGGGATCTTCCGACGATCTATCCCCGGCAATTCAGCATACAGCTCGAGCTCCCGCATATCAATGACATTATTGGTGTACGGCGATGCGGAAAGACCTATTGTATGTTTCAGCAGATTGAAGAGCTGATCAGGGCAGGTATCCCAAAGTCGCAGATCCTCTATCTCAATATTGATGACGACAGATTGCAGCCTCTGAATGGAGATGAACTTGACCGACTACTCGATACCTTCAGGGAACTCTATCCTGTACGTGATGATGAGAGACTGTACCTCTTCCTCGATGAGATCCAGAACTTCCCAGGATGGGAGCTGTGGATCAAAGGCATCTATGACAGGAAGAAGAACCTGAAGATCGTTATCAGCGGATCGAATGCATCACTTCTCTCTGAAGAGGTGGCCAATCGTCTCACCGGGAGGCACATTACAACCATCCTGTATCCATTCAGTTTCAGAGAGTATATCGTGCACCATGAAATCCCGATCGATCTCAGGACCCTGCCATACTCAGAGAGGAGATTTGAGATTAAGCGTCTTTTGAATGAATTCCTCCATCGCGGTGGATTCCCGGAGGTCATTCTCTACCCTTCGGCCGATGTAACCGTCCTTCTCCAGTCGTACTTTGATGATATCATCTTCAGGGACATCGTGACCAGACATGGGGTGAGAAATCCCGCTCTTTTCAAGGATCTTGCTATCTTCTGTATATCCAATATTGCCAAACCCCACACCTATAATTCGCTCAGAAAGCTCTTCTCCGGATTTGAGACGATCAGTACTGATGCAATAATTCGCTATCTCTCCTATCTTGAGGATGCATTTCTCCTCATTTCAATCAGGCATTATGATGACTCTCTCAAAAAGCAGATGAATAAACCGAGGAAACTCTATTGTATTGATCCCGGCATGATGAATGCGGTATCATTCCGTTTCTCTGAAGACACCGGACGGCTCTTTGAGAACCTGGTATGTATCCAGCTTCACCGGACCGGCCATGAGATCTATTACTGGCAGGACGAAAGAGGCCGGGAAGTGGATTTTGTTATAAAAACGGGGCTGAAATCCTTTGAGGTAATCCAGGTGTCGATGGATATCTCAGATCCAAAGACGCGTGAAAGGGAGATGAAAGGGCTTCTCTCTGCCATGGCACACTTTGGAGTCTCCGAGGGACTCATCCTGACATCAGACCTCTTTGAGGAGGAGACGGTATCCGGTAAAACCATCCGCTATCGGCCACTCTGGTACTGGCTGCTCACACAGGACGAACCAGGGAAGCGATAATGGAGACATCAATCCTTTTGGACTTATATAAAATAGATGAGAAAGTGAGGGACCAAACCCTCTTCATTCGCCTGTATAAATCTTCCATGCCGTCTCGACATCGGCACCCTCGACCGTGATCGCGAAGATGGCGTTGCAGAACCGGACCGCGGCATCGTGCCCCTTCTGGTGGATGTTTCTTCCTGTTGCATTCCCTCCGGCTCCACCGGTATGGATCTGATCATACAGTTCGGAAAGGAACTTCCTCTCATCTGTTGAAGAACCACCGGCACAGACGACCCTCGTCCTTCCGGCGGCAAGGACAGCCTCCTTCAGGAGTTCTGCCGGGGTTGACCCTTCCTTCTTCGGGGCATTCACCTTCACATAATCTGCACCAAGGGCGGCGGCAACACCAGCGGCACCGGCGATGAGATGGGGATCCTTCTCATCCTTCACAGCCGCACCGCGTGGATAGATCCAGAGGACGACGAGGAGCCCGTTCCGGTGCGCATCAAGGATCACCTGCTGTGCCTCACGAAGCATATCGGCCTCAAACTCTGATCCGATATAGATGGTATAGCCGACGGAGGTTATCGCAAGCCCGGTCCGGTCACGGAGATCGACAACATCCTGAACAGAGACGAGGAGCGGGCTGACCGGATCCCGCTGCCCGGTCTTGACAAGGTGTGTCTTGGAATTGAGTTTCACAAGATAGGGGACATCGGCAAAGTCCATCCCGTACCGTGCGATCAATCCAAACTGGGTCGCAAAGACGCCCACCTTCCCTTCGGCAGCAACCCTGAAGAGATGGATAGGGTCGCAGTCATCCGGGTGAATATCCTCCCCATAAAAGTCGTCATTGAGATGCTCGACCTTCTGATCTCCGGCAAAGAGCATCAGCCGGCCGGTACCACGGGTGATCCGCTGATAATTTGCTATAAACGTATCACATGCCGCATACGGAACGTCAAGTGGAATAGAGAAGAGTTCTTCTGAGCTCATGCTCAAGCATATCATCCGCTGGCTGATTAATGCTTACGATGCGGAGATGAAAAAAAGGTTATTCGATATGGATGACCTTATGGCCCCTGTCAGAACGTTTCCTGCAGGTGATCTCAAGGACACCATGGATACAGCTCATCGTCACATCCCCGGTATCCACCTGCGGGAGATCCACGACTGCGATCGGGGTCTGCCGTTCATGCGAGACGATATGCAGCCGCCCACCCTCAAAGAATATCCGGATCTCCTCGGGATCATAACCGGAGACATCAGTCACGATCATCAGATCGTCATTGATCTCATAGACCTCGACCGGATGCTCCTTCTCCTCAAACGGATCGTCATGGACATTCATGGGCATACCGTTGATCACAACCCGGAAACCGAGGACCCGTGGGAACGGGCCCTCAATCGCCATCGATTCGGCCATGATCTTCCGGACTGCATCAACCAGTTCTTTATAAGCATCAGATGGTTTCTCACTCATCTCTCATTCACACCTGTTTATCCTTCACTCAATGCTTTTTCCAGTTCCTTGGTTCGCGTTCCTATCTCTTCAAACTGCTTCCTGCCTGAGGTGACGAGATCGCGGAGCCCGGCTGCATCCGAGGTTATCTGTTCACTCTTCTCTGCAAGTTCAGCACGTTTTGCAACATTCATGGCCTTCTCAAGCAGACGTCGCTGGTCCTCATTATAGAGGAACTCCCAGGACTGCCGTTCAGACGCCTCAATGGCATCCCGGTCAAGTGATGGCTTCACCTTCTGTCTGGCGAGCTGGACATGCTCTTTGGTGACACGGACATTTGCCATGGCATCCTGTATCTCCTGCTCACTCTTCCCATGCATCCTTGCGATGAAGTCGCGGATTGCGTGGAGCTTCGCCTCTCGGACGAGCGCCTCAATATCAGCCCCGACATAGCCTTTCGTCTCTGCAACCAGCCCGTCGATATCGATATCCTTTGCGAGGACTCCCGTCTCATCCCTGAGATAGACCTCGAAGATCTGCCTTCGCCCTTCGGCATCGGGTGGTGGAACAAAGATATGACGCTCAAGACGGCCCGGCCGCATCAGGGCGGGATCCATCATATCCGGCCGGTTGGTCGCTCCGATCACTACCACATTCTTCAGCTCCTCAAGACCATCGAGTTCCGTCAGGATCTGCGAGACGACACTCTCGGTGACATGGGATGATCCCGCATAGGTGCCACGGCGCGGAACCAGAGCATCAACCTCATCGAAGAAGATGATCGAAGGGGATGCCTGGCGGGCCTTTCTGAAGATCTCCCGGACACCCTTCTCCGATTCACCAACCCATTTTGAGAGGAGTTCGGGGCCTTTGATCGAGATGAAATTACATTCGCTCTCGTTTGCAACCGCCTTGGCGAGGAGTGTTTTGCCGGTTCCGGGTGGTCCGAAGAGGAGAATCCCTTTTGGTGGCTGGGTGTTGAGCCGGTGGAAGATATCCGGGAACCTCAGCGGCCACTCCACCGCCTCCCTCAGTTCATCCTTCACATCATTCAAGCCGCCGACATCCGCCCAGTGGACGTCCGGAACCTCGACAAGCACCTCACGCATCGCACTCGGTTCAACATGCTTCAGAGCCTCGTCAAAGTCCTCACGGGTGACCTTCAGCTCATCGAGGAACTCGCTTGGGATGTCCTCATCGATATTGATCTTCGGGATGATCTTCCGGAGAGCATGCATCGCCGCTTCCTTCACCAGGAGGGCAAGATCCGCACCGACGAAGCCGTGTGTGATATCTGCGAACTGTGAGAGATCAACATCTTCCCCAAGGGGCACTCCCCGGCTGTGAATCTGCAGCACATCGAGCCGCCCCTTCTTATCCGGGATGCCGATCTCGATCTCACGGTCGAACCGCCCTCCACGCCGGAGTGCAGGATCGATGGCATCGGGGATGTTGGTTGCAGCGATGACGATCACCTGGCCACGGCTCTTCAGCCCGTCCATCAGTGAGAGGAGCTGGGCGACAACCCGCCGCTCGACCTCGCCTTTGGTATCCTCACGTTTCGGTGCGATCGAGTCGATCTCATCGATGAAGATGATCGTCGGGGCATTCTCCTGCGCCTCTTCGAAGACCTCACGGAGCTTTCCTTCCGACTCTCCGTAGTACTTGCTCATAATCTCGGGACCGGAGAGGGTGATGAAGTGGGCATCCACCTCACTTGCAACAGCCCGTGCAATGAGCGTCTTGCCGGTTCCCGGAGGTCCGTAGAGCAGAACACCCTTCGGCGGCTCGATCCCAAGCCTCTCAAAGAGCTCGGGCTGGCGGAGAGGAAGTTCGATCATCTCCCTGACCATCTGCAACTCTCTGCCGAGGCCCCCGATATCCTCATAGTGAATATCAGAGATGCCCTCCTTCCCCTTCTCCCCTTCATACGGGGTCTCCTTCAGCTCCACCTCGGTATCTTCGGTGACGATTGCTATCCCTTTCGGGCTCACCTTTGCGATGACGAAGGTGAGCGGGTTTCCAAGGACATTGACCCGGACGGTCTGACCTGATGAGACGGAACGGCCATGGAGCATCCTCTTGAGGTACTGCTCTCCACCGACGAGCCGGATCGGCTGAGTCGGCTGAATGGTGATCTTTGTTGCATACCCCGCCTCAAGCTTTTTGATCCTGACCCTGTCGTCTATCCCGGCCCCGGCATTGCTCCTGACGTTCCCGTCAATCCTGATGACAGCCCGTCCCGTATCCTCAGGAAAACCCGGCCAGACGATAGCCGCTGCCTTCTTCCGGCCTGAGATCTCGATGACATCGCCTGAGACCAGGCCAAGCTGTTTCATAACATCAATGGAGAGGCGGGCAATACCCCGTCCGGCATCGCCATGAGCCGCCTCCTTGACGATCAGATCCATTGAATCTTTTGTACCTGTCATAATGAACACCTGTGATTTACCATACGTTAGTCTTAATTAGTATATAAATATTCCTACAGACGCCCTTTTGCCACCATCGGTACATGGAGTAAAGAGTCCGGAGACTCCTAAAAGAGAAAAAGGTTACGATGAAATGGGCAGATTGGCCCAAAAAATTAGAAGTTGAAGTGTTTCCCAACGATCTTCAGAGCGCAGAAGTCACCGCACATCGTGCAGGCGTCAGTATCCGCCGGTGCACGGCTGTCCCGGATATGACGGGCACGCTCAGGGTTCATGGCGACAGCAAACTGCCGCTCCCAGTCGAGATCACGGCGTGCATGTCCCATCTCGAGATCAAGCGCCCGTGTCTTCTTCAGTTTCACCATATCACCGGCATGTGCGGCAATTCGGGACGATATGACACCTTCATAGACCTCCTCAGGGGTTGGAAGGGCGAGGTGCTCCGCCGGCGTCACGTAACAGATGAAGTCGGCACCTGCTGATGAGGAGAGGGCTGCTCCGATTGCAGCTACCCGATCATCGTACCCTGGTGCGATATCGGTGACGAGAGGACCGAGCATATAGAATGGCTTATTGTTCGTCACCCGCTTCTGGAGCTGGACGTTGGTTGCGATCTCGTCAATCGGGATATGGCCGGGACCTTCGACGATGGTCTGGACACCGAAGGCGTTCGCCTGATCAGCGAGCTCGGCGTTGATGAGAAGCTCCTGGATCTGCGCCCGGTCGGTTGCATCATGCACCGCACCGGCCCGCATCCCGTTTCCAAATGAGAGCGTGACCTCATGCTCCTTCATAATCTCGAGGAGATAGTCATAGCGGCGGTATAACGGGTTCTCCATCTCGTTATGCAGCATCCAGGCGGTCATAAATGCACCACCCCGTGAGACGAGTCCCCCGTGACGCCCCTGGTTCTTCAGGCGTTTCATCGTCTCCCAGTTGATACCGGTGTGAATCGCCATGAAGTTCGTTCCAAGCTTTGCCTGATCCTCTGTCGCCTTGAAGAGATCATCTTCATCCATATGGATGACTGCCCCCTTCTTTCGTGCCGCCTCGATGAATGCCTGGTAGAGTGGAACAGATCCGACGGAGAGTGTTGTATTCTCAATGACCCGACGCCGGATATCAAGGAAGTCGCCGCCGGTCGAGAGCTCCATAAGGGTATCGGCACCGGCAAGCTCAGCCTGACGTGCCTTCTCAACCTCTTCATCAATATCAACGATATCAGAAGATGTCCCGATTGAGGCATTCACTTTTGTCCGAAGCCCCTCACCGATACCGCAGATCTTTACATCCCTGTACGGGCTGATCGGGATGACGATATGCCCCCCGGCGACACTTCTTCTGATAAAATCCTCAGTCACACCTTCAGCCTGTGCGACGACCTTCATCTCTTCTGTGATGATGCCACGGCGTGCATCCTCAAGTAACGTCATACTTATGAAGAGGTCAAATGAGCAGATAAAGCCTTTTATTTTACAAAATAAAGGCAATATTACTTTCTTTGCAGGCAATAAATATTGCTTTACCTACATCATAAAAAATTGCTGAGGTGCAGATGAAGATACCTTAAAGCAAATTCAGGCCAAAGATGTATCCTGCCGGTGATTTTTTGCGCGTTAATTTTGGTGGCTTTATTCCTATCAGTACTGTCGACTGGCCGGGGCGTGCTGTATGCACCGTCTTCCTCAGAGGGTGTCCGGTCAGGTGTGACTACTGCCATAACAGGAACCTCCAGAATGGCGAAGATTACCGCCCGGCTGATGAGATCATCGATCTGATCCGCTCCACCAGAATAGCGGTCTCGGGGGTTGTCTTCTCCGGCGGTGAACCGACACAGCAGGGAGAGGCACTTATTGAACTTGCCCGACGGGCTAAAGGTGAAGGGTTCCTCGTCGGACTTCATACAAATGGCGTCTATCCTGCTGTCATTTCAGATCTGATAGCAGAGAGATCAGTCGATCGGATAGCCCTCGATATCAAGGCACGATGGAACAGATATGACAATCTCCTTCGGGAGAAGTATGCCCTTGCTGTACAGGAAACACTCAAGGTCTGCAAAAGAGCATTTATACAAGGAAAACTCCCGGAGTTCCAGGTTGTGGTTACCCTCTTCCGGGGATATGAGGATGAGGTCAGGTATATCTCATCCGAGGCTGAAGGGGTTGATCTCGTCCTCCAGCAGGGGATATACGGACGGGTACGCCCCCTCTCACCAGACGAACTCAGGCAGATAGCAGACGGAATCGGGCGTCCTGTCATCATCAGAACGCGGGAAGAAGGAGAGATACGATATGAAGGTAATAGGATTGGTCGGTCTTCCGGCGAGCGGCAAAGGTGAATGCTCCTCCATAGCCGGGGAGCTTGGCATCCCTGTGGTTATCATGGGTGATATTATCAGGGCGTATGCACAGGATGAGGGGGTTGAGGCGACCGATCAGCACCTTGGAACGATTGCCCGCCGTCTGAGGGAGGAGAGGGGAATGGCAGCTCTGGCCGAACTGACGGTCCCCGCTGTCAAAGAGCATCATGCCCCCATCCTCCTCATCGACGGGATACGGGGTGTGGCTGAAGTACAGTATTTCAGATCAAAATTTGATGACTTCACACTGATCGCAATAGACTGCCCGTTCCATCTCAGGCTCTCCCGTCTTCAGGAACGGGGCCGCTCAGATGATACCCTCAGTGAGGCGGATCTTCGATCCCGGGATGACCGGGAGTGCAGTTTCGGCCTCGGTGAGGCGATGAATAGTGCGGACAGACGGATATCCAATACCGGCAGCCTGCAATCATTTTGTGAAGAAGTGAGAAGAGTGTTACAGGAGCTACGGGATCAGCCATGAAGAACGGCATCTACTTTTCATCCTCCTCCAAGGTATGGGACGACCCGGAATGGGTCTTTGGAATCGAAGATGCAGGATATGATGGATGGGAGATTTCTGCAGACGGGCGGTACCGGCTTGATGATCCCGAAAAGAGAAGAATAATTTTCGACATCATCGGGAGTACGGATCTTGGAATAACCGTCCACGCCCCCTATGGTGACCTGAATCTTGCATCCTTTAACTATCCGATATGGCGTGAGTCAATCCGCCAGACCTGCCTCTGCATTGAACATGCTGCCGATCTCACCAGCCGTGTGACGATACATCCCGGCTACCTCTCCCCGATAGCCAAACTCGATCCCGGGCGTGCCTGGGGACTCCAGAAAGATGCACTCCGGGAGATCGGTGCGGTTGCAGAAGAGTATGGGCTCCTCGCCTGCCTCGAGAATATGATATCCATCAAAGAATTTCTCTGTCGCGATCCCCTGGAGCTCTTCGGGATGGTGGAAGATATCCCCGGAATCGGGATGACATTTGATATTGGCCATGCCAATACAACCGGAACCGTACAGGAGTTCCTCACACATATCGGGGATGCAGATCACCTCCATCTCCACGACAATCATGGCAGCTCGGATGAACATCTTGCCCTGAGGCGCGGCACCATCAACTGGGAGAAGGTAGCAGCTGCTGTACGTGATTCATATAGCGGAGTCATCGTGATTGAGGGGAGAGATCTCGATGAAGCCAGAGAGAGCCTCGCCGTCATCAGGGGTTGGTCATTATAGCGGGAGAGACACTTCATGTTCACTTCCTCGGTACTGCGGGCGCCCTGCCGACACCACAGAGGAACCCGTCCTGCATCATGATCAGACGGGGCTCAGATACCCTCCTCTTCGACTGCGGCGAGGGTGCCCAGCAGCAGATGATGCGTGCCAGGACGGGCTTCACCGTTGATGCCATCTTCATCTCCCACTGGCACGCGGACCACTATCTCGGGCTCTTCGGGCTTATCGAAACGATGGGATTCAATGGGCGGACAGAGCCTCTCAGGCTCTATGGACCCCGCCGTATCTTTGAGTTCCTCTCGATCATCAGGCAGATGAACCAGACCATCTCTTTTCCAATAGAGGCGGGGGAGCTCTCGGATGGGGAGGAGATTCAGTTTGACGGCTACCGGGTGATTGCATTTGCAACCCGGCATGGGTGTGAAAGCTACGGCTTTATCCTCAGGGAGGATGATCGCCCGGGCCGGTTCGATCGGGAAGAAGCAATCAGACTGGGTATTCCGCCGGGTCCACTCTTCGGGAGGCTTCAGCGAGGGGAAGAGGTTACTGTTACTGTCGATGGTAGAGCAACCACCATCCGGCCGGATCAGGTGATGGGTACGTCACGCCCCGGCAGGGTGGTCGTCTATACCAGCGATACACGCCCTCTCGCCCGCTGGCCGAAAGCCGCAGATGATGCCGACCTTCTCATCCATGATGCTACCTTTGATGATGCAGAGGAGAAACGATCTGCCGAGGTCTACCATTCGACGGCCGGGGGAGCGGGTCGGGCTGCGGCTCTGATCCGAGCGGGCCGTCTGGCACTCGTACACATCAGTTCACGCTACACATCAACGGTTAGTCATATACAGGATGCAGAACGACAGTATACAGGAGAAGTCCTGCTTCCACAGGATTGTTCGATGATCGAGATACCATACCGGGATTGATGAAGATGGAGGACATTATTGATGAACCAAATGATAGCCGGCCTCCTTCGCAGGCATCAGAACTTCCTGGCGGGTCTCGTTGCACTTCTCCTGACGACCGTCTTCGCCTCAATAGCAGGAATCTATCTTGGTTCTGTCAATGAGATACTCATTCTCATACCGGGACTGATGATCCTCGTCCCCTCGTCCATTAACATGCGTGGGGCGATCGCCGGTATCCTTGCATCCAGGCTGGCATCTGCGATGCATATCGGTGCTTTTGATATTGACTATAAAGAAGGCTCTGTCCTTGGTGATAACCTCAGGGCAACCTTCATCCTTACTGTCCTCATCGCTGCAATCGTCGGTCTGCTTGGGTATATCATCGGTATTGCAGCCGGCCTTGATATCATCCCTGTGATGGATATGATCCTCATCTCCGTCATATCCGGCTGTCTCGCAGGGGTGATCGTCACCCTCATCACACTCATCGTCTCCCTTGCAACCTACAGGTACTCAGTCGATCTGGATATGATCGGAGCGCCAACCGTCACCACAGCGGGGGATGTCATCACCCTCCCGCTCCTTGTTATTACTGCCGTCCTCGTCGTCGGGCTTCCCCCGTCTGTCAGGTATCTCCTGCTGGGAGTCGTTGTTCTTCTCCTCATCCTCAGCATAATTGGAACGCTGAAAGGGACAGATACTGTACAGTCGATCATCAGGGAAGGTCTGCCACTTCTGGCACCCCTCTGCATCCTTGGAACCATCGCCGGTGTTGTTTACACTGAGGGGCTGGAGGACCTTGTTGCGACAGCAGCTCTTCTTATACTGATCCCTCCTTTTATGAACGGGTGTGGAGCCATCGGAGGGATCATCTGCTCCCGCCTTGCGACCGGGATGCATATGGGTTCGATTGAGCCGAAGCTGATACCTGGCCGGGAGGTATTCTCAGGATTTGGAACCAATTACATCTATACGTTAACAATACTCCCGCTGATGGGGTCCATCGCTCATTATTCGGCCCTCCTGATCGGACTTGACTCACCCGGACTGCTGCTCATGGTTGCCATTGCAACCGGGTCGGGCCTCATTGTCGTCACCGGGATGAACCTCCTCGCCTATATGACAGCCAGTATCTCCTTTACCCTCGGGTATGATCCTGATAACTTCGGCATCCCGGTGGTGACAAGCAGTATCGACCTCATCGGGGCGACTGTGCTGATCATGATGATCCACCTGGTGCTATAGTGATAAGTAGTGCCAGATACAGTAGATAATGAAGATATGTTCGACCTTGATCGTCAGCCTGTCAATTTCAAGGATGTCCTCATTGAGATGAAGGATGTCTCTGAGTTGATGGTCGATCTGGCATATTCGGCTATCCTCTTTGAGAGTAAGGAGATAGCCCGTGAAGTTGTCAACCTTGAGGAATCGATGAACCGGCTTCTCTACCAGGCCAGAATAACAAGTATTCTTGGAGCCAGGAGGATGGAGGAGGCCGAGTCGATGAGCGGTCTCCTTCAGATTGCAGAAGGTGCTGAGCGGATATCCAATGCCGCCTCAGACATTGCAAACGTCATACTGAAGGGTATTCAGATCCCAATCAGAATGCGCCGTGCCCTCCCGGAAGCAGAAGAGGTCACCGTCCGGATCGAGGTTTTGGAAAGCAGCGACCTTACCGCTGCCCTTCTGGGAGATATCCGCCTTCAGAGCACAACCGGAATGCGGATTATCGCAATTCGACGCGGGCGTCTCTGGATCTATGATCCGGATAAGAATACACGCCTTGAGCGGGGGGATGTCCTGATCGCCAAAGGGCCTGAGGATGGAATCGATCCCCTCTGGCGACTGGCAGGAAATGCCCTCCCGGAGATAGATTCAGGTATTGGCCAGCCGGTTGACAACCTTGATCGTGCCGTACTTCTGATCGTCGAGATGAAGAATATCAGTGAGCTTGCGGTCGGGCTTGCATATACTGCACTCCTCTTCGATAGCAGGGATATTGCAGAGGAGGTGTTCTGGCTCAATGAACGGATGGATTCGATGCGCCTCTCCCTTGAGCTCTGGGTTCTGGAGGAGGCAAAGAAGATTGAGCCCATCGAGAGTCTCCGGGGCCTCCTGCATATGGCCGCGTTTGCTGATGCAATCTGCAGTGCAGCTTCATCTATTGTTGATGTCATCAGACGTGATATTGAGATTCCTCCGATCTTCAAGAAGATTATTCGGGAATCAGATGAGATAATCTCCCGGATTGATGTTCAGGCAGATTCATTCCTTGATGGTAAAACCCTGAAGGAAGCTTCCCTTGGCGCAGTAACAGGCATGATCGTCCTTGCGATCAAACGCGGGGAACAATGGATCTATCGACCAAAAAAGAATGCACGGTTGTATGAGGGCGATACCATCATCGCCAAAGGACGCCGTGATGGAGAGTGTCGTTTGTTTGACCTCTCCAAGGCAGAGCAGTGAGATTATACGAGAAATCTGGTAGTAATATGGCAAATAATAGAGAAATTGTTTATAAACTCGGCCCTGGATGTGAGGTTGAGGATGTACAGGAGGGGAACATTTACCTTGGAAAAGTCCAGGGTTTTGCAAACTTTGGAACCTTCGTCCAGTTGAATAACTCCATCAAAGGGTTGATCCATAAAAGTAATGCGCTGACACAACACAACGAGCGGGCTGATATCCTCGTGATGGTTGTACAGGTCCGCCCAAATGGAAATATCGATCTCCGTGAAGTTCTTCTTGAGGAATACACGACAGAGCTTGTAAGCAGACAGGTAAAAACAACACAGCTGACTGATCTGAAGGGGCGGATCGGCCGGCGTGTCACCATCGAAGGCGAGCTTGGCCAGGTTAAGCAGACGAGTGGCCCCACCATCTTTACCATCATCGATGAAACCGGAAGTGAGAGCGCGGCTGCCTTCATCGAGGCCGGTGTTCGTGCATACCCTGAGGCTAATACAGGTGACATCGTCCGCGTCTCCGGAGAGGTGATGAAGAGGAACAACCAGCTTCAGATTGAGGTCTCAAGCCTTGAGGTTCTGAAAGGCGAGGCTGCAGAGATTGTGAAGGGTCGAATCGAAGAAGCACTGAGCATCCGTTCCGAACCTGCGGACAATTCATTCCTCGTTGAGAGTGAGGTGCTCACCAGGCTCAGACCGGAGATGCGCAAGCTTGCAAAGATCATCAGGCGGGCAGTATTTACTCAGCAGCCGATCATTCTGCGACACCATGCTGATGCTGACGGTATCTGTGCCGCATCAGCAATTGAGACTGCGGTCGTCTCCCTCCTTCGTGAGCATGGCAATGACTCAGATGCCGAGTTCTATCTCTTTAAACGCTCACCTTCAAAGGCACCGTTCTACGAGATTGAGGATATCACAAGAGATCTCGACTTTATGCTAAAAGATGCGGTCCGATTTGGCCAGAAACTCCCCCTCATCTTCCTGATGGATAATGGTTCAACCGAAGAGGATATGCCTGCATATAAGATTGCACAGGTATATGACCTTGATATCGTTGTTGCTGATCATCACCACCCTGATGAGATCGTCGATCAGTTCCTAAAGGCCCATGTCAACCCGTACCATGCCAACGGAGACTTTGGATTAACAGCAGGAATGATCGGCACCGAGCTGGCAAGAATGATCAATCCGGACATTGAAGATCGCATCCGCCATCTTCCGGCCATTGCTGGTGTCGGGGACAGGAGTGAGTCCACCGAACTTCCACAGTATCTCGCACTTGTTGAAGAAAACTATTCTGTTGAGGATTGTAAAAAGATTGCACTCGCTCTTGATTATCAGCAGTTCTGGCTCAGGTTTAATGACGGGCGTGAGATCGTCAGGGATATTCTGAATCTGAATAACAATCCAATGCGGCATAAAAGGCTTATCTCCCTCCTCGTCGAGGAGGCAACAGCTGCAATCGAAGAGCAGGTCAGAACCCTTATGCCTCATGTTGAAGCACGGCAGCTCGCATCGGGAGCCAATCTGTTCATCGCTGATGTTGAGATGTATGCACACCGGTTCACCTTCCCCCCACCGGGGAAGACATCAGGAGAGATACATGATATCCTCTGTAAAAAACATGAAGGAGAGCCTGTCGTCACCCTTGGCCTTGGACCAGACTTTGCAGTCCTCCGTTCACGCGGCGTGATGATGAATATCCCAAGGATGGTTCGGGAGCTGCGTGATGAGATCTCCGGCGGGGGGGTAAACGGTGGAGGACACCTTGTCGTCGGCAGCATCAAGTTTGTGGAGGGCATGCGGGCGACTGTCATCGAAGCGTTGATCGCAAAGATATCGGAAGCCCCGGTCGCCTGAAAAGATCCCGAAGCGTTCAGTACGAACGCAAATATTTTATACTTGCATGAAGAAAATGTAACACCAGAGGTAATCAGATGACTGTACCAGAAAGCATCCGTGACAGGTATAATGATACGCAGGACAGGATTCTGAAATATCTGCGTGGGGGCGTCCAGAAAGGCCGACACTTTTTCAAATCCAAGTATATCGCACATGATCTCGGTCTCTCTTCAAAGGAAGTGGGAACCAACCTTGCCATCCTCTCGGAGATCTGTGATGATCTGGAGATTAAACGCTGGAGTTATTCAAACAGTACAACCTGGATGGTCACGCCGCGAGCCATATAATTTTATTCTATCAACACCCATTTTTGGATATGTCAGATAAGGTTGCTGAGATTACAGGTACGATTGAGTTTGTTGCGAATATTGATGAGAAGAAGGACTGTCTCATGTCGCAGGACCCCCCTGAGTCGCTCTGGTTTAATATTGATATTGAGAAGGGACATGGACTGCAGGCCGGGGACAGAATAAAAATCACTATTGAGCGGATATAATATCTGCTCCAGATTATTTTTGGATATCAAGGTATATCCTGTAGAGATCGACGTTCTGCTGGTTGATGATGAAGTACATCTCCCTTCCGGTTGTAAAGACAACACTTGTCCGCTCTCCAGGTCCCGTTATCACTCCACCATCAAGTATTGCACCGGATTCGGCGTCACAGAGTGCATATCTGAAGGTGGCACGATCCGAAAAGCGTTCAGCTGTCACCTCAATACGGATCCTCCATGCCTGATCTGTCGGTACGGTAAATACTGTTGATATTCCACCCCGCCTCTGCTCCAGGGTTCCTATGGTGATCCATTCGGATACCCGGTCATCAGCAAAGCGTGCAGTACCGTAAGGCGCAGTTCCAAAGAGCGGGAGAATTGAACTGCCATCTCCTTCAGTTCTCGTAAACGATCCCTCCCTCCAGCGATCAGACTGCTGTGGAAGATAGATGCGTGGATAATGAAATGGATTTTCTACCAGCTGGATTGAAAAGGTTTCATAAACCGGAGGCTTTGGTTCTTGTTGTGCAAACTCCTGAAAAATCAATGGGGAGATTTGACTTTCATCCTTCTCTCCTGAATGATCGACAAATCCGGGTATCTGAATGCCAGGCTGGTTCGCCAGAATGCTGATGATCAGAACAACGATGAGTCCTGCAGCGAAGATGATAAGATCATCTTTTTTCATACAGATAATCCGATCTATATGGTAAAATTGTTTGTGATACAGACAGAGACAGGATCACGACATCGAAAGATTCTTTTGTATGAATGAAGTAATAAATTCATGGATATCCCGGTACTTAGGACATGGGTCATTTTCTATCTCATATCCTTTGTGGTTCTGCTCTTTGCCCTCTTCCTGACGTCACAGGGTGTCCTCCTCTGGATAAGTCTCTTCCTGGTCCTCGTTCTTATTGGAGTAAACTTCTTTACAATCTTTATTGAGATAAAAAGACGAGGGCAGAGACATACCAGGCTGAAAAATATTGCCCAGGTGGATGATCCTGAGTATAACCTTAATCAAAAGAAACTCTGGTGATCCTCGCTAAACATCATTTTTTATGAGGATCTTCTGGAGGGTATTATACTGGGAGAAGAGCCCTTCAACCTCACGGCCCAGATACTCAGTCTTTCCCATAACATAATACCCCCCGCTATTCAGTGCGGTATGAAAGGTACGTGCGAGATCGTTCTTCTGTTGTTCAGTAAAATAGATGGTAACATTCCTGCAGGTAACCATATCCACATACCGTGCGCCCGGGATTCCACTCATGAGATCATGTTTGCGGAAATGAATCATATCCTTGAGATGCTGCTTCACCTGAAACCGTCCATCGGGGAGCTCGGTAAAGTGACGGCGAATAGCAGCGGATCCGAGTTTATCCATTGATTTAGCTTCATATATTCCATCCTTTGCTTTCTGGAGGATCTTCTCGTCAATATCGGTTGCATAAATCGTACCACTGACGCCCCCCTTCCTTGTTGTCAGCTCAGAGAGGATCATCGCAAGGGAGTATGGCTCCTCACCTGAGGAACACCCGGCACACCAGATACGTATGCGACCATGATCGTTGAGAATCTTTGGTATGATCTCTTTTCTGATAATCTCAAATACTTCAGCATCCCTGAAAAACTCGGTAACATTAATTGTTAATGCATTTCTGAGGAGCTCCCATTCATCAGGATTATTATTGAGGTAACGGGTATAATCGTCATAAGTACCGGTTCCGGTCGTCCGCATGCGGGAGAGGAGCCGCCTTTTGATATACTCTTCTTTATAATTTGAGCATCGTACCCCGATGGTCTTTTCTATTAAATTTTTTATCTGTTTTAGATCATCCATGATTTCTATCATCATTATATTCCTTGTTCAAGGTCTTATAGATGATTGCAGTCACAGACATCTTTTTATTATATTTCTCTTCGATATCCCTTCCCCGACGACTCAGGATTATAATAATAGGAATCTTTATATTTATTGCTCTGCTAGTCATGATAATGAGAAAATGGATTCTTCTCGTTCTTATGGCAATCATCCCGGCTATTATCACCGCAGGGTGTCTGACCACTATGGGCGTCGAATCGGTAGCCTATGAGGATTCCGCCTTCGTCTTTCAGATACGTGAATCAGGTATACCTGATGACCTGATGGCTCTGATCATCATTCAACGGATTGACGGTCTGTTCCAGGAGGAAGAGGAGATAATCTACACACCCCTCAAACACATTCCTGGAGAGGATACTGTTACAATCGATACGCCACTCCCTGATGGTTTCTATAAAGCGCATATTATACTCTTTCAGGATGGAAAACGGTTGCATGGATATATAACAAACTTTCAAGTGGATAGTACGGAGCAGCCATGATCGAAGACCCGTTACAGGCAGATCTTGTCATACACAATGCCCGGATCTTCAACCCCTTCACCTGCGAATGGGATGACGAGACACTGGCAGTTCGCGATGGCGTTGTCCTCGGGCATGGATCCGAATATACAGGATCGGAAGAGATGGATCTTGGGGGTGCAAGAATCGTGCCCGGGCTGATTGATGCCCATGTCCATATCGAGAGTTCACTCCTTACACCTGCGGAGTTTGGCCGTCTTGTACTTTCTCATGGTACAACCACGGTGGTCGCTGATCCCCATGAGATCGCAAATGTTGCAGGCATCCGGGGAATCCGGGCAATGATGGATGATGCGGAGAGGACACCCCTTGATATCTTCTTCATGCTCCCCTCCTGCGTTCCAGCGACACCCCTCGACTCCTCAGGCGCTGTACTCAGCGCAGACGATCTTTCACCCCTTCGATCAGATAGACGGGTGATCGGCCTTGGTGAGATGATGAATGTACCGGGCGTCCTCTGTGGAGATCCGGAGGTCCTCAAGAAGATTGCCCTCTCAACCATTGTTGATGGGCATGCCCCCCTGCTCCAAGGGGCTTCGCTTGACCAGTATATCAGATCGGGTATCCAGAGCGATCATGAATGCATCACATCCCGGGAGGCAGAAGAGAAGCTTCGGAAAGGTATGTATATCTTCATGAGGGAAGGCGCAGCTGCACGGAACCTCCGGGATCTGGCACCAATAGCAAACTGCAGGACAGCACCCAGATGCGCATTTGCAACCGATGACCGTCATGCCGATATGCTGATGGATGCCGGATCAATCGATGACTGCATCCGAATCGCAATGGATAGCGGTATGGATGAGGAGGTGGCACTCAGAATGGCGACACTGACCCCGGCAGAACGATTCGGACTGCATGATCGGGGCGCTCTTGCACCAGGCCGGATTGCGGATTTTGTTGTTTTGGATCCGACTCCGGTCTTTCAGGTGGGAAGAGTATTCAAACGAGGGAAAGAGATCAGGGGTAGTACCTATACACCACCGGCTCCATTCAGGACCGAGTTCTCCTGCACCCTGCCTGAGAAGCCGGATCTGACTATCCACGGAACAGGACCTGCACGTGTCATCGCCATCATCCCCGGACAGATTACAACCAGTGAGGAGATCCATGATATCATCGGTGAAAATCTTCCGGATGCCCATAATGATATTCTCAAGGCTGTCGTCTGTGATCGATATCTCCGGCAGGGTTTCGGGCTTGGGCTTGTCCGTGGATTCGGGCTCACATCCGGTGCCCTCGCTATCAGTGTCTCACATGACTCCCATAATATTGTAGCGGTCGGTGCAGATGATGCGGATATCATATCTGCAATCAGGGTTGTTGCCACCCATAACGGTGCGATGGCCGTTGTGGCGGGGGAAAAGAAGACCGTCCTCCCTCTTCCCTATGGTGGTATCATGTCGGATGCCCCCTATCCCGAGGTGATTACAAAGCTCAGGGAACTGGAGAGAGAGGCTGAATCATCTGGTGCCATTGAAAATCCCTTTATGTACCTCTCATTCCTTGCACTGACGGTTATTCCTGAACTGCGGCTGACGGAGCGGGGCCTTTTTGATCAGAGGATCTTCTCGGATATTGATCTCTTCCTGAATACCTGAATTCCCCGGGAACAAGCACAACACTTATTTCCCAGTATGGATGAACAGTTCCAGAAAGAGGACTGAATAAAAATGGTACAGATTGATCAGAAGCTGAAGGACGCAATTGCAGAGGTGAAGATTCTTCCTCTCGCAACAGCATCCAGAGATGGAATTCCAAATGTTGTCCCCATGGGAAGCATATGGGTCATTGATGAAGAGACCATCTGGATTGCAGATAATTTTATGAAGAAGACTCTTGAGAATGTCCTTGAGAACCCACATGCGGCACTTTATGTCTGGAGCCAGAGTGTTGGAGGCTGTGTCCAGATCAAGTGTGATGTCACTGTTGAACAGAGTGGTGAGAATGTCGGGAAAATGCGGGCAATTCTCCATGAGAAGAAACCAAACCTCTCAGGGAAATCGCTCCTTATTCTGAAGGTAAAAGAGATATATGAGTGTGCCCCGGGCCCGAAGGCAGGGGAACTCCTCGGTTAACCCTTTTTTTATTTCTTCATCATCCGGGCCTGGAGGCCGAAGAATACCGAATAGCCAACCGCATGAGACTGATCAAGCGTTGTACTGTCAAAGGACACCAGATCATCAGAGTAGATGGCATCAGGTGATGACCGTCCTCGTATATGAACCCCGCCTTTATAGAGCCGGAGATCAACTGATCCATTGACACGCATCTGTGTTGTATCGATAAAGGCGTTTAACGCATGGTACAGTGGCTCATGGACAAGACCCATATAGGCAAGCTCAGACCACTTATCATCGACACCATGCTTGAATGCAAGTTCCTGCCGGGTCAGGACAAGCCGTTCGAGATCTTTATGGGCAGTGAGGATCACCGTCGCGGCAGGGTGTTCGTAGTTCTCCCTTGCTTTCAGCCCAAGGATCCGATCCTCCACCATATCGTTTCTTCCGATACCATGTCTGCCTGCTATCTCATTCAGACGAATGATGAGCGAGACACCATCCATCTCCTCACCATTTAAGGCGACGGGGACTCCTTCTTTAAATTCGATTGTGATATCTTCGGGGGTATCAGGTGCGTCCTGAGGTGCTATAGTCCAGTGGAAGATCTCATCAGGTGGATGATAGGCGGGATCCTCAAGCTTTCCACCCTCAATACTCCGGCTCCAGATATTTTCGTCGATACTCCAGGGTTTATCCTTCACGACAGGAACAGGTATGTTGTGTTTCTGTGCATACTCAATCTCCCACTCCCGGGTGAGATTCATCTCACGCATCGGTGCGATAATCTCATATCCATGCATCCTGAAGATGAAGTCGAACCTGAGCTGATCATTCCCCTTTCCCGTACATCCGTGAGCGATGGCGGTTGCGCCTTCCTTTTTTGCGATGGCGACAGTCTCTTCGGCTATCAGTGGGCGTGCAAGTGCTGTTCCCATCGGATAGCCCTCATATGCCCCGTTTGCCTTAATGGCAGGGAATATGTGGTTTGCAACAAATTTCCGGGTTGCATCGATGGTATAATGCGTATCAGCGATGAGCTTTCCCTTCTCTGTTGCCATTGTGACTTCTGCTTGTGGCTGGCCGACATCGACGGCGACGGTGACGACGCGATCAAACCCGTATCGCTCCTTTAAAAGCGGAACACAGATGGAGGTATCCAGTCCTCCCGAAAATGATAGTACAACGGTCTTCTCTGACATGATAAACACCGGTCTTCTGATAAATATGATCTCTCAAGAGCAATGAGTCTATTGAAAGGTTGAGAGATGAACAGATGGCAGGCTACGAAGCAAAAGGCTATCATGATGTTCTGTTATATATATAATAGCCATGGTGATTCCGGTGCGTAAAGGTGTTATTCCAATCTTTCTCATGATAGTAGCTGCGGTTCTTGTTTCAGGATGTATTTTTGGGTCCGGCCAGCTCAATCAGGTTCCACCACATATAATCGCTGCAACAGAGGCACTCTCGGATCTTGATCTCATCGAAGGAAGGGTGAACACCTTTGTGCTGGATGATGAGATCTGGATGATAAACCAGATATTATCGGAGATTGAGGAGATTCCTGAGGATGAACCGGATCTTGCAGCACAGTATCAGGCATACCGGACATGGAATGATGCGTTTGGATTGATGAGTCAGGTATTCAAGGAGGACTACATGATATACCAGTCACACCTCCGCCAGGCTGACCGATTATACGAGGATTTTAACTATATCGGCTGGAGGGATGAGATAATGAAGGCAAAGAATCAGGTCTCCCGGATGATAGAGAAGTCCATAGAAGCTGCATATATGATGGATACAATCCAACGAGATGCACTTCCGAAGCAACTGCATCCCGCTCTTGAGCAGTCACAAAGAGAAATGATGGAGATCGCTCATCAGGGTACAGTTCTTGAGAGCAGACTTCACCAGAAGCTATGAAACCTGTGAGGCGGGAGATGTCTGCAGTACGACAAACCGGTTCAAAGAGAAACTTCAACGTGATCCCGCTGATCAGCCTCTTACTTGTATTGACCTCATTGGCCGGGTGTCTGGGATCTGAAGATTTACCACATCCTTTCACAAAGGATGAGACGGACTATCACCTTCCTGATTCTGGGAACGCCGAAGTTGCCTCCCCATCAGATGTTACATGGTTTATCTCCCAGCTCCCTGCTGAAGACGAACAGATGGATACGGAGAAGAAGATAGCATTAAGAAACTCGGATACAGCCGAGGTCTATCGATGGTTCTATGGGGGCTCGTATTATTCATGGACGATGTATATCCCCGCAGACCAATACAATTACTTTGCCACCCTCCCAAGGGACAAACCGCACCCGGCCGACTATGTGATGTCCGATCGCGGACGGCAGGAACTCCAGGGTGTGGTTTCAGAACTCACCTCCCTCTCCAGCAAACAGGGCTTCAGTGAGGTCCAAAGAAGAGATTTTGTCATTGCCTTCGTCCAGTCCCTCCCGCATAACAGAGGGGGTTCAGTTCACGACTATGACAATTATCCAAAATACCCGATCCAGACACTCTATCATGGTGGGGGGGACAGCCAGGATACAGCAATACTGCTCGCTTCACTTCTAAGGCTCCTTGGCCACCAGGCAGTTCTGATTGAGACCCGGGATCATTATATGGTCGGCCTTATTGAGCTGGAAGCGCAACGCGAAACGAGAGACTGGGTCATCAGTCCAGAAGGTTATACTGTCATCGAATCGAACCATCCGGGTATCTCTATTGGTAGATTACCGGTTCAGTACCACCGGGCCATGAGCCGGCCGACCATTCATGTCCCGGCCAGAACTCCGGATATAACACTTCAGTACCATGCACGCCTTATCTATACTGATCAGGCATATGCCTACTATCAGGTGTATTGTACGATAACAAGCACAGGAACCGGGCCTGCCAATGATCTCCGGGTTACCATGACAACCCGGCCGACAGATGGATCATCCTGGAGATATGATGAGATCAGGACCGTCTCCACCATACCAGAGGGGGAGATGCGACTCGTTGAGGGGACCGTCAGAGCCCCGCGCAATGCAGAGGCTGAGATGATCGTTACGGTGGCCGGACCGGGGATATCTGAAAAGAAATATCCGGGTCAGGTTTTTTACACCTGATTTTTGAGATAGAAGCCGAGTGGTTCTATCGTCGTCTCATTCTTTTTGTATGCCTCAATTGCCATGGCGGCGGCATGTGCGGCAGATATTGTGGTTATATAGGGGATGCTGTAGTCCACAGCGATACGCATAATCTGATAGTGATCATGCCGGGAGTTTTTCCCTGACGGGGTATTGATAATAAGTTGAATCTCACCTTTTCTCATCATATCAATGACGTTTGGTGATCCCTCCTGGACTTTTCGGACGAGATGAACCTTTATCCCTGCCTGAGAGAGGAACTGAACGGTCCCGGCTGTACCATATAACTCAAGTCCAAGATCATGGAGCTTTCGGGCAATCGGAACGCTGACCTCTTTCTGGTCATCGTTGACAGAGATGAAGACACGCCCCTGAAGAGGGAGGGTATTGTCTGCGGCAAGGCTCGCCTTATAGAATGCCCGGCCGAAGTCATAGTCAATCCCCATCACTTCACCAGTGCTCTTCATCTCCGGGCCAAGGATGGCATCTACGCCCGGGAGTTTATTGAATGGGAGCAGAACCTCTTTTACTGCCACATGATGTATGTCGCGTTCGATGTACCCGATATCCTTGATTGTCTCCCCAAGCATGATTCGGGCCGCAATCTTTGCAAGCGGGATACCTGTTGCTTTTGAAACAAAAGGCACAGTCCGGCTTGCACGTGGATTTGCTTCGAGGACATACACGGTTCCATCCTGGATCGCATACTGAATATTGATCATCCCAACGACGCCGAGACCGACAGCAAGTCGCCGTGTATACTCACGAACAGTCTGGATCGTTTCAGCATCAAGTGACTGGGTAGGGATGACACATGCTGAATCTCCGGAGTGGACACCGGCTTCCTCGATATGCTCCATAATTCCACCGATGAGGACATCTTTTCCATCACAGACGGCATCGACATCAAGCTCGACGGCATTATGGAGGAAACGGTCAATGAGTACCGGATGCTTCCTGCTGACACGAACGGCCTCGGTGATATAGGTCTTCAGTTCGATCTCGTCATGGATCAGCTCCATTGCCCTGCCTCCAAGAACATATGATGGCCGGACAAGGACGGGGTATCCTATTCTGGTCGCAATCTGGATAGCTTCTTCTTCAGAATATGCAGAGCCGTTCGCAGGGCTTGGAATCCCGAGCTCCTCGAGGAGCAGGCTGAACCTGTCACGATCCTCGGCAACATCCATTGCATCAGGGGATGTTCCGAGAATTTTTGTTGACAGACCGAGACGCTGGATATCCTCATAGATCGGAATGGTCAGATTGACAGAGTTCTGTCCTCCAAACTGAACCATGACGCCATAGTAATCATCCTTCTTCAGGATGTTCATGATATCCTCAAGCTGCATCGGCTCGAAGAAGAGACGGTCAGATGTGTCAAAGTCGGTTGATACGGTCTCTGGATTATTATTGACGACATGAACCGATACACCCTGCTCCCTGAGGGACTGGATGGCATGAACCGTGCAGTAGTCAAACTCAATCCCCTGACCGATGCGGATCGGCCCTGAACCAAGAATGAGCACCTTCTTTCCGGGCTCATTGACGATCTCACACTCATCCTCCCATGTGGAGTAATAGTAGGGGGTGCTCGCCGGAAACTCGGCAGCACAGGTATCGACCATTTTATAGGTTGGTTCGCCAGCAATCTCTTCGATGACCGGAATTGTTTTTCCAGTCAGCCCGGCAATCTCTGTGTTGGAGAACCCATAAACCTTGGCGGATCGGATCGCATCATCGGAGGAGGAGGGAGAGAGGCTGGTTTCGATCTCGACGATATGGCGGATCTTTTCAAGGAAGTACGGCTCGATTGAGGTGAGATCATGTATCTCTTCAAGGGTAAGTCCTATCCTGAACGCATCAAAGAGTGTTGGGAACCGCTCATCGGTCGGACGTGAGAGGATCATCCGGATTTCGTCAGGGTTGCGGTGTGTTGTAACGTCAGTATCAATGGACCTGAGTGCTTTTTTGAAGCCCTCTTCAACATTTCTCCCGATGGCCATTATCTCGCCAGTACTCTTCATAGCAGTGGTGAGCGAGCGATCTGCGGTCTTGAATTTATCAAAGGGCCACCGTGGTACCTTCACCACAACATAGTCGATGGCAGGTTCAAAGGATGCGGGAGTGCAGCCGGTAACACTGTTTGTAATCTCATCGAGCCGTAAACCGATGGCGATCTTTGCACTCACCCTGGCAATCGGGTATCCTGTCGCCTTGGAAGCAAGTGCTGATGAGCGAGAGACGCGGGGATTTACCTCAATAATACGATAATCTCCATCTTTGAAGGCAAACTGAACATTACAGCCGCCCTGAACACCAAGAGCCCTGATTATCTTAATTGACGCTGTTCTGAGCATCTGGAACTGGTCGTCGCGGAGTGTGAGGATCGGTGCAACGACAACACTCTCACCCGTATGAACGCCCATCGGATCGACGTTCTCCATCCCGCAGATGATGATACAGGTATCCTCTGCATCACGCATCACTTCAAACTCCACCTCGTTCCAGCCCTTGACACTCTCTTCAACAAGAACCTGCCGAATCCTCGATTTCGAGAGTCCCATCTCGACGATCCGTCTGAGTTCGGCTTCAGTGGTCGCGACACCGCCACCTGATCCCCCGAGTGTGTACGCTGGACGAATTATTGCAGGGAGCCCGACTTCCTTTAATGCCTCTTCGACCTGATCGAGCCTGTTGACGATCATCGACTTTGGAACAGGTTCCCCAATGCGCCTCATCAGGTCACGGAACTTTTCCCGATCCTCACCCAGGTAGATAGCCTCAAGAGGTGTTCCAAGAATCTCGACACCCTCAAGTGCTCCAATCTCCGCAAGTTCCGCCGTGAGATTCAATCCGGTCTGTCCGCCAAGACCACTCAGGATACCATCGGGCCGCTCCTTTTTGATGATATCAGCGATAATCTCAGCCTTCAGCGGCTCAACATAGACGACATCGGCGGTCTCGGGATCGGTCTGAATTGTCGCCGGATTTGAGTTTACAAGGACAACAGATATCCCCTCTTCACGGAGGGCACGGCAGGCCTGTGTACCAGAGAAGTCAAATTCCGCTGCCTGTCCGATCTGTATCGGCCCTGATCCGATGAGGATTACTTTTTTGATATGCGGTAATTTAGGCATCCGGGATACTCCTGTAAATCTTGTCAAATATTGATTTTTCCAGATCCTGCGGGCCGCCATGGGCTTCAGGATGGAACTGGACACAGAAGATGTTCAGATAAGGGTCAGCAAATCCCTCAAGGGTGTTATCGTTGACATTCCTGTATGTCACGCTACTGCCCTCAGGAAGGCTCTCTGCATCGACAACATATCCATGGTTCTGGGTGGTGATTGAGACCGGACCATCGGGTCCACGTACCGGCTGATTTGATCCCCGGTGTCCGAACTTCAGCTTATAGGTTTCACCACCTAATGCAAGTGCGAGGATCTGGTTCCCCATACATATGCCATAGATTGGGAGTTCCCCGATGTAGGAGCGGACGGTTTCTATTGCCGCGGTCGCTCTCTTTGGGTCTCCCGGACCGTTACTGATGAAGAGTGCCTGAGGCCTGCAAGCATCAATCTCCTCTTTTGTAGCAGAATAGGGGAAGATATACACATCGGCATCCCTCCTTCTGAGGCTGACGACGATATTTTTCTTGACACCGAGATCCAGTATGGCGATTCTTTTTCCCCGTCCCTGGACCCTGTATGGTGCTTTGCACGTGACCTTTTCGATCAGGTCCATGGCAGAGATATCCGGCATCCCGCGTGCCAGTGCCACAGCCTGCTCACCATCGTCATCACCGACGATGAGCGCAGATTTCAGGGTTCCATGGAGCCTCGTTCTGATTGTCAGCATCCTGGTATCAATCCCTGAAATACCTTGTAAACCCTGCTCTTCAAAGAAGGAAATTAATGATGGGGTATGTTTTGGATATGAACAGACCTCACGCGTGATGCATCCGCGTGCATGAACAAGAGGGTTCTGAAAATTTTGAAAGTCGACACCATAGTTTCCGATCAGCGGATACGTGAACATGAGGAGCTGGCCGGCATAACTTGGATCAGTCAGCGCCTCCATGTATCCCGTCATCTGAGTGGTGAAGACAAGTTCTCCGGTGCTTGTTCCTTCAGCACCAAAACCTTCCCCTACAAAAAAGTTTCCGTCTTCAAGCCCTAAAACCGCCTTCATGAATGACCATATTCATTCTGTTATTATATGATATAACAGTGGTTGCAGGATCAACGGTTATTTTTCGCAAGGGATGAGTGTAGTACCGATCCTTCCGCAATTGTATGGTCGTTTAGATGAAAGAAGAGAGATATGCCTTTTTTCTCTATGCGCGATCAAAAAAATGATTAACGGGAGAGGATCGCCATGATGATCTTCCCATAGGCGGGCCGTGTTATCACGACACCGATGAGCACACCGAGGATGGTGATGATTGCAAAGCCACGGAGTGAGGAGAGGTCCATCAGGGCCAGCGGGAGCATCGCTATGATCATTGTGATGGCTGCAACAATGATGATCCCAAGTGCTCGCGAGAGCCGCTTAAGATAGACATTTGGTGAGGGAACCTTTCCTTCATGCAGCACCTCATCGGTGATGACGACGAGCTGATCAATACTCGTTCCAAGGACTGCAATCAGACCAGCGATGGCAGCAAGGTCGAGCTGGGTGAAGTACCGTGCGATACCAAGCAGGATGATGATCTCAGCGGTATTGATCGCAAGCATCGGGATGACGATACTTGGCTCACGGTACCTGTAGTAGACGACCAGCCCGACGGTGAGGAGAGCAACCAGTCCGGCGATGATGCTCATCATCTTGAAGTGTTCACCAAGTGCGGCTGATACCGAGCCTGAACCGGCGATCTGAACATCGACGGGGAGTGCGCCGGCTCTCAGATGAATCTCAAGGACACTTGCCCGGTTCTGGCCGAACTCTCCGGCTCCGGTTGAGGCATAGAGGTTTCTGACCTCCTCAACCTTCAGCCGTGCGGCCAGGTCAGGTGAGAGAGGGGCACTGTATACAATCTCACCATCAAGGAGCATCATGATCTCATGGGCTGCTGGATTATCAGTAGCTCCTGTCCGGATAGCACTCTCACGGAATGCCCGGGCTCCTTCAGGGCTGATGGTGAATGAGACACCCCACTGGTTGCTCCCCGGGGGTTGCTGTGTCGGAAGCCCGACACTGGTGATGCTGTCCCCATACAGGACATGCTCGGTCTCATCTCCAACGGTCTGGATACGGATGTCGAAACGACCCTGCTGGCCGACGATCTCCTGGGCGGTAACCATGTCAACGCCCGCAAGTTCGACCCTGATATAACGAGACGCTCCACCGAATGTTGTCAGGGTATTGACCTTCGCATCCCGTGTACCGAGCCTGTTGATCTTCTCCTCAAGGATCCGCTTGACTGTGTCTGCGGTCTCTTCAGAGACACCCACCTCGTATCGGGTTATCGTTGCGCCAAGAGAGGCAAATACCGGTTCCAGTTCTTCCCTGGTGAATGGTTTACGAATCTCAACGAGGTCCGGCTCAACCAGATGTACTTCGGCATCCAGCTCCCGCGTTAGACCCTGCACAAGAGTTTCAGGGTTCTCCCTCGTCTCAAATGTCACCAGCTGTGCCTGATACTCCAGCTGAATCCATGATCCCCCTTCGAGATCAAGGCCAAGCTGAATATTTCCTTGTACCCCTTTGTCAAAGGCGGGGGGGATCAGGTAGATCGAAGCCAGTGCGAGGACGATGGCAACAACCATCACGATGACACGCCAGTCCTGCATGACCTTCTTCATTTCATCTCTCTTCATCGTGGCAACACCCCCTTTGCACGCCCGCTCTGAACATACCATTTCAGAAGGCCTGCATTAAACATCCAGGTGATTATGAGATCGACGATGAGACCGATGAGAAGGACGGTTGCTATCTGCATGATAATCTCGATCTGGCCAATCCAGGAGACGACAAGGAGGGCTGTGACAGCCGAGAGTGTCGTCGTCGTCATAATAAATCCGGTTCTGAATGCATTCTTCAGCTTATCCTCAAGTTTCCCCTGGCGTTTGAGTACTCTTGTGGTCAGAAGAATGTCACTGTCCACCGAGTACCCGATCAGCATCAGGAGCGCCGCAGTTGTTCCAAGTGAGAGTGGAAGGCCGATGATATCCATAATGGCTGCAGTTACCAGAATATCTCCAAGCCCGGCAAAAACAACCGCAATTGATGGGATAACAGATCGGAAGGCAATAAAGACGATGATCGACATCCCGATGAACGAGAAGAGGAGCGCTATTAATGCCTGCTGCTGGAGGGTCTGGCCGAAAGACTCGCCGATCTGATCAACCTTGGCGTCCGGGTATCGTGCTGCGATATCACGGGAGAGTGACCGGAACAGTTCGTCATCCATCGGGCCAAACCTGATGTAGTTGCCCCTGTTCAGTCCTTCGCCAATACTGATCAGGGGATATGCTGCAAAGTACGCTTCAATCTCTTCTGCTGAGTCGTCGGTCAGAACCGTAACTGCGGTTCCCCCGGCAAAATCGATACCGAGGTTCACGGGAACCCCGGTCATCATATAGTTCCCGCCTATAACAAGCAGCGCTATGGCAAATATGGCGAGAGGTATCGCCATCATCTGCTTGGGGGGATATTTATTTACAAGATCGTACAGGTCAAACCCCATAGTGTCTGTACGATATGATCCAATCGCATAAAATAATGGCTATAGAGCACCCAGGAGGGTGATTGTTTCACAAGATAGCAGGTCTGATCGGGTTGTGGACCTCCAGTTCATAAAGAAGCAGCAGTATGTCCATGTCGTGATATAATGGTATTTGAGCTACATATGGAATACAGAGGGCTCGAAAAAATAAGTACAGGAAGAACGCCCACCCATGGTATGATCCCACAGTGGTTCTAAAAGAAAAAAGTCAAGGGGAAACTTGCCCTTTCCTTATCTCATTCTGAGCAGATTTGTGTTCTTTTCTTTTTTGCAACGTTCAGGAGATCAATAGGTTACCCATATCAATTCATTAATTGGTGTCCAGGCAAACTTCCATCCTTTTCCGATCGCAAACTTGTAAACTTCGGTGTAATAACCCTCCCACTCCATCACGGCATGGGCGGCGATGACGATGGAGTCGTTTAGTTCTGATATATCAACTTCAATCACACCTGATGATCCTGTGGCAGGATCAAAGGAATCCTTGTACATGAACTGCCCGGGAATCGGGTTACCGGGAACGGCGTTCCGGCCACGGCCGGGTGTTCTTGGAATGTCATCTGCTGAATTTGCTACATGGAGATGATACTCCGTTAGACCCCACTTAACGGCATAATCCCCCATGATAACCGGATCTTCATTAGTTCCAAGGGCTTCATAGGTCACATAGAGTTTTCCGTTGTCATCATCGACATTCAGGTATCCGGCAAGATGGTTCTGCCCGGCAAAGAGCGGGTACTCTTGAGGCCCTTCACCGACATCGTAGGTGACATAGGTTGCCCAGTTGCCTTGAGAGACAAAGCGTGTTTCACCAGGATTTTCCTGGGCGGCCCAGGCGGTTTCATCGCCTTTGAAGAGTTTGGGCTTATTCTGTAAGGAGATGAACTTTGGGCAGCCATTTCCACATGGACAGTACCAGGGAATGGTAACTTCATTATCACCCTCCGCACCGGTGAGTAGTGTCCAGTACGGATGCCCTATCTCGGTTACACGGTAGTGTCCCACAGGGAGATCATCAAACCGGTAGTAGCCCCTATCATCTGTTATTTGGGAATAATTGGTTTTTCCGAACGTTTTGGTATCGTTATTCCAGACCTCCAGCACAATTGTAAAGCCGGGAAGACGGACTCCGGCTGAACCCCATCCTGTACAGTGTAGATTCTTCAATCCCACAATGCTGTGAGACACTTTCTTTTCAGGGCTTTCAAGGAAAGATAACGTAAAAAAGCTAATCTCCTCTTGCTGGCACTCAAAATAATCATTCCATGATTGAGAGTCTTCAACCAATAATCGATCGAAATCAGCTCCTGCCACCGGCACTGCCAACAGCATAAGAGTAATCAATACCCCTATAATCACGCATTCTTGCTTCATGCTATACACCTTTTTTATAAAATATACAATATATTATAAATTTAAATAATTTTCCCTGCAAGGCTCAGTGAAATGAATTTTGTATTACTCTTTGGAAGATGAGTTCAATCGTTAACTGAAAGGAACAATATGCATATGAACAATCTCAAGTTGTTTGAAAAAACCAAAAAAAATACGAGCGAACAACTATTTACTAAAAGGGGGGGTTGTACCCCAAAATACGTCCCGGCCGGGACTTGAACCCGGGTCAAAAGCTCCGGAGGCTTCTAGGATATCCGCTACCCTACCGAGACATCTGGATATACCGGGAGTGCCGGTTATCGCCTACTTAGTTCTATGTAAAAACAGATAAGGATATCGTTATCTATGATACTGATGCCAGATCCGGCAGGCACCCTCATGAGAGACCATACATGGCCCGACCGGGGATCGCGGGGTGCAGGCGGTTCCATACAATGGACAGTCGGTCGGCTCGGCGAGGCCCCGGAGGAGACGGTCGCAGATGCAGGGGGAGCGATCCTCGATATGTGGGATCGTCATCTCGAACCGCTGTAATGCATCATACTCCTCAAATCGTGGCTTTAATGCCAGACCGGAGCCCGGGATGACCGGGAAGCCTCTCCATGCAATATCTGAGGGAGAGAATACCTCGTACATCAGCTCTTTTGCCTTTTTGTTCCCTTCCCGTGTCACTGCGCGTGGATAGGCATTCTCAACCTTCGCTTCGCCTGCATTAATCTGGGCAACAAGCATGTAGAGGCCAAGGAGAAGATCCTCTGCATCAAAGCCTGCGACGACCTGGGGGACCGGGAACTTTTCATACTCCTCATATCCCATGACTGCGCAGACATGGCCGGGGAGGATAAAACCATGAAGGTCGGCTTCTCCCTGATCAAGGAGCCATTGCATCGCAGGGGGAACGAGCCGGTGGCAGCAGAGGATGCTGAAATTCTCCGGTGGTTCCTGAAGGAGGGTGGCAGCCACAGTCGGGACTGTCGTCTCAAACCCGACTGAGATGAAGACAACATCCTTGTCAGTGGTTTTTGCGATCTCAACTGCCTTATGAATCCCCTGGACAATCCTGATATCCCCATCTGCGGACTCAAGTGATCCCTTGGATCCCGGAACCCTGAGGAGATCACCATACGTTGTGACGATGCACCCTTCTGCTGCAAGATCAATAGCAACATCAATCTCCCCCTGGGGAGTGATGCAGACAGGGCAGCCCGGCCCCATCACAACATTCAGCTGCGGAGGCAGGACGCTCCGGATACCATGTTTTGCAATCGAGGCTTCATGTGTTCCGCAGACATGCATGATCCGAAGATCCGAGGTGACCAGGTCTTTCAGTCCGCTGATGATCTCTCTCCCAACCGCCATAAAAACTCTCACATAGTATTCTCACTGATGGGCAGAAAAGGTTGTGGGACGGGATCCGGGGCGGGGGTGGTGATCCCGACAATTCTCAGATGATGTATGTTTCACTGAAGCACTCCCTGAAAAACCGGCATATCCGGTGGAGATCGTCCTTTGGCATCCCTCTAACCCATGGTTCGGCACCCTGCCGGTGGAGGCTGTTTAGATGGATCCGATCCGGATTAATCCGGAGTGCGGCATCCCTGAGGAGATGGAGTTCATCATTTCCGGTATTGATCTCCGGAACGAGAAATATCTCAAGCCAGATTATGCCGCGAAACTCTCTTCTCAACTGAATAAGGCCGTCTATCATCTGTTCGGGCGTGAATCCAGGTGCCGGGCGGTTGATCATCTCAAAGATATCTGTGGTGACGGCATCAAGGGATGGAAGGATGAGATCAGCAGCGATGATCTCCTTCCTGATTTCTGAATCTGCAAGGAGGGTGCTGTTCGTCAGAACCGCTATTTTGTATTCAGGGTGATGCTCTTTGAGATGGGTGATTATCATTCCGATACCAAGGTGGAGGGTCGGCTCGCCTGTCCCGCCGAGGGTGATATAATCGAGGAGAGGATTTCCGGCAAGGAAGTGGTCGAGTTCCAGAAGTACCTCACTCACCGGGACATAGTGTCCCCTTGTACTGATGATATGACGGGTGGTGCCGCACTCGCAGTAGACACAGTCAAGGGAGCAGATGTTGTCTGGTACAAGGTCAATCCCAAGAGATCTCCCAAGACGACGGGACTGTACCGGACCAAAGAGATGTTTGTATCTCATCTGATACGGGTACTTGGTGGCTGGTGTTGATACATCTATCCGGGCATCGCTGATCCCACACTTTTATCACCGAATCTATTGATTGAAGAGTATGTTCTCGGTCTCAACGTACTGCCTGCATACACATCCTCTCTCTTACGCACTTGAGAGGCTCTCTGAGATCACCGATATGATCGAGCTGATGGATGACGGGCTGCATTATATCAGCTCTTCCGAGATACTTGAGTCATATTCATTCGATTACTCAATTCATGCGCCTGCCCGTGGTGTAAATATTGCATCACTCCTTGAACCGATACGACGGGCGAGTGTTGAAGTGATTGATGATTGCTTCGCAATCGCCGCGGAGGTGAATGCAGATGTTATCATTCACCCCGGCTATTTTGCATGGGTGGCGGAGCGGGGGGCTGCGGAGGAGCAGTTTGCCAGATCACTCAGGGAGATCACCGAGGCCGCTCTCCAACGGGGTGTCACATTCTCTGTTGAGAATATGGGCAACTGGGATTACTTCTTTCTCCGGACACCTGATGAGATCCCATTGCTGCAGGGCGCCCCTCTCACCCTTGATATCGGCCATGCCCATCTGAATGCCTGCCTCCCGGGTTTTCTCAAACACTCGTTTGTTCATATTCATATCCATGATAATGATGGGGTGAATGATGCACATACCGCAGTCGAGACCGGAACCATCGACTTTACGGAGGTCTGCCGGGCAGTAAACCGTGAGGGTATCACGCCTGTGATCGAGGTCGAGACGCTGGAAGGCGTCCTCTCAAGCATCGAGACGCTCAGACCGATGCTCAGAGGGTGAGGTTGCAGGATATGACACGGGTGCGAGCAGGGCGAAGGAAAGGGGTTGGGTTTATAAAAGCGTCCTCGAATCGTATCGCAGAGGAGAGGGCATTCCGGAAAGTATTAAAGGAGAACTCGCCAACTATGTAATGCAATCTGTCAGCGGTTGCCTGATGACCTGCCTGAAAATGGCTCGCTCATTGGTGCGATAAACCATTGCAGCAATTATGCAGACAGGATGCCTCGGTGGCATAGCGGTATCGCGCTTCCTTGGTAAGGAAGAGGTCGCGGGTTCGATTCCCGCCCGAGGCTTGCTTTTTGGCCGTTTTTTGAGAGTCGGGGGCCATATTGCCACTATTAATATCGTTTCGTGCCATATTTTTTTTCTAGGCTCTTTAATCGCTCTATCGAAGAATCGGGATGCCTTAAAGCCTGCGTTTTTTAGATATGCGTGATTTTCCGGATCGATCGTTAGCGTGATCTGTTTTCTAATACGGTTATGAATAGGACATTTTGCCGTTTTAGCCATTTTAAAAACTCCGTTTCTCTTGTACTTGCATGCACTTGCACTATGATCCGGGATCCCTTTTAAAGAGATAGCAACAAAAAAACGGATCCGGATCCCGGCTGGAGGGGTCGATGGGAAAAAAAGGTGAGTATGATCATCAGTATGGCCTATACATCATACTGTACTGTACGATACTTTACTTTGTACTAGAGAGAGATCTGGCTGAAGAATCTGTAGAGAAAAAGAAAGGGAGTAAATCCCCCACTCAAATTCTGCTTCCTTAAAATTTAGCGAACTGCTATTCTCCTTCACGATCCTCGAATGTCTCATTAAACTCTGTGTCTGTTTTTGCCACTATATCGATCTCGATTTCGACAGAAACTCTCGGCTCATCCCCCGCTGAAAATTCCGTTTATAGCCGGGATCTTTTACCAGCTGTGCAAAGAGTAATGCCCATGCCACTGCCAGCGGCGCCGGGCCCACAGAGGTGCAGGGTGGATGGAAGGCCGTGCCGGATCGACATCTCTCTTACAGATGCCACATTAATATCCACCAGCGGCAGGGCCACCTGGATCCGTTACTTAGGTAACTTTTCGGGAGCGGTCATACTAGTACCCATGAAGCAGAAGAAGGGCTTCAGAGATAGGGAGACCATCCTCTTTTAAACCTTGAATATGAAACGCGATCGCCTCATGCATCTGTTCTTCCGCTTCTTCACGAGTCTTTCCAGTTGCCACACAGCCGGGTAGATCCGGTGAGTATGCAGCGTAGTTTGTCTCAGCCTTCTCAATGACAATTAGAAATCTGTGCATAATTTACCCTCCTTTAACCCTGCTTGTTTCCAGATGCTATTCAAGGTACCGGGCGAAAGTATATCAGACGGTTTACCTGGGATTGTTATCCTGCCAGGTAATACAGGATGTTTGTATTGCCGGTGACTAACACGGGTTGATACAAGATACCATCCTTGTGCTTCTATCAAGTGTATAACCTCACGTACTTTCATACTTTCTCCCTCCGCATCCCAGCCCGCCGGATCAGGGCGGCACCTGCGATCTTTGGGGGTTCTGAATATATTGGCAGTGAAGGTCGAACCTGCGATCCTTTACTGCACCGTGAAACCTCGCGTTCCTCCGATTACATGCCGGGAATTATGATACAATATAGAGGACTGGCTCAGACATCTCTTGCCATTGTGGTCAGTAGATATTCGAGCGTTTCCCGATCTTTATTATGCCGATAATTTTCACTTCCGTATCTGCTTCATAGAGTATTCTGTAATCTCCAACCCTGATGCGGAAGATCTCTTCTTTTGTTCCCTTGATTCGTATAGCACCACGGGGCACAGGATTCTCTTTGAGTTTCTCGATTTTCGCGAAGATCCGGCTTCTGCTTTTATGTGTGATATCATTCAAAAAATTATAAGACTGTGAGGAGAACCTGATCAGATACATTCAGAGACCCAGTCCATTTCTCACTTCGGATTCAGAGAGCAGCTGCCCTTTTTCCTTTTCCTTCCGGTATTTCTGGAGGAAGATATAATCTTCTTCGGTTAGGATAGAATCTGGATCGATCATATTAGATTTGATCTTTTTGATCTCCTTTTTCAGAGTATCTATCTCTTTTTTCATATCCTCCATGGAGATGGATTCGGAGCTCATATCAGGATACTATTCCTCTATAAGTAGTAAAATTTTTTGTAATATGGTATCACCTTGCTTTGTGGGAAAAGCATGTATCCTTACAGCAGCTTCAAGGACTGGCTGATCTGTGATGGGGATAGTGCCATTGATTCATAGGCGAAAGGATGGACCTCACCCCGTCTCCCCCTCATCCCGACCCCTGAAAACCTCCTTTGCCGCCGCCATTCCATTGAGGGCAGCAGGGAATCCTGCATACACCGCCATCTGTATGATGACCTCACGGATCTCGTCCCTCGTGCAGCCAACAGCAAGTGCCATATCAATATGGGCCCTGAGCTGGACCGGGGCTGTACCGAGAGCCGTAAGAGCGGCAACAGTCGCAAGCTGGCGTGTTCGGAGATCGAGTCCGGGGCGGGAGAGCACATCACCATACGCAAACGCAACTGTCATTCTGGTGAGATCAGGTGACATATCATCCAGTTGATGAAGCATCGCCTGCACCGATTCGCCACCCATCTTCTCGAGTTGGGCAAGGCCTTTGTCGTATCGTTCCTCTGACATCAGAATGATGAATGCCACTTGTGGACAGATAAAAATATTCGGATCTTCTGATACCTTCTTATGGCAGCATCCTCGAACAATGATGCAATGAATATCCCAGACAGCCTATATGCATTCGACAATGCCCAGAGCTATTGATTTTCTATGGTGTTCAGATTGTACTCACCGGATTTGGTACTACCGCAGAATGATCTGAGGTACTGGTCATCATTGTTTGTACAAGCACAGGGGCGTTCACCAAATTATTTACTAGTATGAGATCAGATGAACGATCTGATCATGTCGGATAGAGAGGTGTATACATATCTCATCACAGGCCTGGTTCTGCTCCTCATCGGTCTCCTCGCCCCAATACTCTACTCCTTTATCCCTGAGCACCTTCAGGAGCCGATCACCTTTGTCGCTTTCTTCTTAACTCTCTTTATTGTTGTTTTTGTCGCAATCGGGCCAAGAGGGGGCTGACATCTGAGTCATCCTTTCGGCTGATGGAAGGTCCGGTATGGATCGGTGTACCAATCTCATAGAGGCCAAAATAGGCTGAATAAACAAGTAATTTGGGTAAGGAACGACAGGAGGATCTCTTCTATGGAAAATGATTAGGAGCCATTCGGAAAACCGGTACATTACCTCCGTTTCAGCTCATCTATATCACGTCGTAACTGAACCCGCTCTCTTCTGTCTGAAGCAATCTCCATAAAACCTACCCCGACAAGGATGATCATAATCGACATCAACCCAATGCCCATCATCGCCATATTCATGATTACCACAATATCATCACTCAGCAGGGAGAGATTTTCAGCCAGGGTCTTCATATCATCTGATGTATCAATAAGATCAGATCCGGCACCATCCATCTCGGATCCAATTGTATGCATGATCCCACCAGCATCAACAAGTGGATCTCCGGCAGAAACGAATGGAATCATGTTGATAAGAGTACCGGCATCCCCCATAGACTTCCCAACCAGCTGTAATGGCTGGCCAATACCCTGAACGGTCTCACCGGTTGATCGTATCGAGCTCTCATGACGATCCAGAATGGTACTGGAATCATCAAGTACTCTTTGAATTTCCGAAGCAGTCCCGAGTGTATAACTGTATCCGGTACCTATCAGTCCCAATATCCCAAAAACAATTAAGATGATGCCAATTGCTTCAAGCCTCTCCATAGTATTCACCCCAGAAACAGTACCTGCACCTATCAGTATAATACAAGAATAATCGATTCATATATATCAATTATTAATTGATTTTCTGGACAGGGTACTCTTTCCGTTATGAATCAGATTTTTTGATTAAGATTTGAACATACCGATTCAGAGGTACCCGGATACAGGACATGGTTTTATAAGGAAGAGAACGCTATCAGCCTGATATGACCGGGAAGTATTATGCATTTACCGAGATTGATCGTGCAATCCAGAGTTCAAAAGAACTGCTCTGGCCCTTTCGTGCCGGGGTATGGCTCCGCCTCGCACTCATAGCATTCTTCGTCGGGGCAGGTGGTGGATTTCCACAGGGCTTTTCATACTTCGATGGTGACTTTTTCAATGGCATCGGCACCCCCACGACCCTGCCACCATCACCTGGCATATCCGGACTCCTCATCGCAGGTATCGGATTAGTCGTCCTCGCTGTCCTCGTGTATACCCTCATCGGCGCCATCCTCCAGTTCGTCTTTGTTGACTGTATACGCACCAGGAACGTCCATCTTACAGAGCCCTTCAAGGAACGCCTCGGAAAGGGATTCCGACTCTTCCTCTTTGAAACAGGAATAACAATCCTTCTGATGCTGATGATCGCTGCGATCATGCTCCCGGTCATCCTGGTATTCATCGATCCGGCTATCCTCCCCCGGACAATGGTGCTTCTCCTTCTGATACCGGCCCTCATCACTCTTGCCCTTCTTATCGGTATTATCATGCTCTTTACAATCGATTTTGTCGTCCCGATTATGATAAAAGAGGACTGTGGGGTGATTGAAGGTTGGAGGAACCTTCTCCGGACGTTATCAGACCAGTGGATGCAGGCTCTTGTTTATCTGATCGTCAGGGTACTCGCCGGTATTGGTGCCGGAATTGTGATGGCCATCATCACCTTCATCGCTCTTGCCATAATCGCCATTCCCTTCGTCATCATCGGGTTCCTTCTCTATCTGATCATGGTCGTTCCTGCCTCATTCCTGCTTCTGCTCCTCATGCCATTCATGATACTTGCAATTCCGGCAATTCTGTTCATCACAGTGCCGTTCATCACCTTCTTCAGGACCTACTCGTTGAAGGTTCTTGGGAGATTATCAGAGAGATATGTATTCCTACCGTGATTCTCCAAAAAAAGCAGTGGAAGATCCCTCTTCCATTTATAATCTTATCCCCGGACACCAGCAATAGCCGAAGGCGTCATACTTGAAAAGCTTTCCCCTGAAAGAAATTCTTTCACCTTCATCCATGTATCTTCAATAATTGATACGATCGGTTCCAGAACACTCGTCGGTTTATCAACAATCTGCCTCTCTAAATGTAAGCTGTTTCCCCCCTCAACAACCTGCCTACCCCCGTGATCTAATTGAACGATCACTTCAGATCCATCATCTGCGTAGACAGTATCGCCTGCCATTAATCTCTCCCCAACGGTTGCACTCATAACCCGGTTCTGTCTCTGAATATACCCTTTCCCTCGAACGGAGGTTATTCTCCCAACATCAACATCACCTCCATCTGGTAGAAGAATTCTATCAAGAACTTTCGGGCGGACATCGGTCGCTTCAGGGGTCGGTTTTGGTAATAGGGAGCTGCCTCCCCGTTCAAACACTATCGCCGTACCTCCGGTACCACCACCAAACATTGTCTCACCTCTATCAGCCAATGAAACAGTGGCAAAAGATCCCGGACCAAGAATCAGAACATTATATTCCAAAATGCTATCACCAGTTTTGGCGGGTTGGGCGCTCATGCCCCGTGTTATAGAAACTGAGTATCCTCCACTCGAATCATCCGGGGCATGTGTGATCGACACTACTCGTCCAAGAACCGATTCATCAGTCCAGACCTGTAATGTCGTATGAGATCCGGCCTGGGCTGACACGGGCAGAGCGCAGGTACAAACAAGAGCAGTGATTAAGACCAACATACAAATCTTCGTAAAAACGTTCATAAAAAGAGAAAGGCGGTAAATTAATAAATAATTAACTCAATTGCCACGTATTTTCTGAGCATCCTGTTAAACAGATTCATTAATTCAGAGGTCCACACATCTCTTATGAAGAAAAGAAATCATCCAAATCTTCGTTTAATCGCCGACAAAGCCATGGAAACGTACGGTTTTTCCCCAAAATTCCCTAAAAAAGTGCTCAGTGAAGTAAGAACCATGAAGGAATTGAGAATAGCGGAAGAAATAAACGATGCTGTTGATCTCAGATCACTCCTCTGGGTATCAATCGACAACCATGATACAATGGATATCGATCAGATCCAGCATTGTAAAGAAGGACCTGATAACGAGATTTGCGTAAAAGTAGCCATCGCTGATGTCGATCATCTCGTCAGGAAAGGCTCCCCCACTGACCGGCATGCTGCAAAACATGGAACCTCCATCTATACCGGCGTTGTCACCTACCCAATGCTCCCAATTAAGCTCTCAGAAGATATCACCTCCCTCCACCCACACCATGACCGGATGGCGATTGTCATCGAATATGCTGTCCTCCCGGATGGATCTGTTAAGCATGGAGATGTCTATCCTGCAATCGTCTGCAACAAAGCCAAACTCGTCTACGAAGTGGTCGGAGAGTGGCTCGAAGAAGGAGGAGTGTTTCCCTATGACAATCCTGAGACAGAAGAACTCGCCGATCAGATCCTTCTCCAACATACAGCTGCAGAACGTATGAAGGAGCAACGGGCAGAGCAGGGATTTCTCGACCTTCAGACGATTGAGGCCTCCCCTGTTATGGATGATGGGGATGTCACAGGACTTGTCATCCAGAAGGAGAGCCCGGCACATTCGCTCATCGAAGAGTTTATGATCGCCGCCAACAGGACCCTTGTAAACCGGCTGAAGGAGGCGTCCTATCCGATGGTTCAGCGTATCGTCCGGACACCAGGGAACTGGGAAGGGATCATCGATGAAGCAGCATCTCGCCATTTCCAACTACCAAAAGAGCCGGATTCCCAGGCCCTGGCGGCCTTCCTCCTCTCCCAGAAGAAGGCAGATCCAGAGACATTTCCGGACCTCTCCCTGACAATCGTCAAGCTCATGGGCCCCGGGGAGTACATCGCTACTGCACCTGACGACGACTCCGTCGGCCACTTTGCCCTCGCTGTGACAGACTATACCCATGGCACAGCACCAAATCGACGGTATGTTGATATTATCATCCAACGACTCATCAAAGCCGCAATTGCTTTGAAATCTCCCCCATACGGGTTTGATGAACTCGAAATGCTCGCCGAACACCTCTCAGCCACTGAAAAGGCGGCAAAAAAAGTAGAGCGTTTCATGATCAAGGCGGCTGCAGCTGTTTTACTCCAGGACAGAATTGGGGAAGACTTCCGTGCCATTGTCACCGGTGCCGCGGAAAAGGGAACCTATGCCCGAATCATTGATCCGCCGGTTGAAGGCCGCATCGTGAAGAATGAAAAAGGACTCAAAGTCGGAAATAAAATTGTCGTCCGGCTGCTTAACACCGATCCCGAGAAAGGCTTCATCGATCTGGAGCGGATTCAGGAGACGTTCGTTTGATGTAAAGGGGAGGGGGAGATCCCTCTTATGACCTCTGCTGCTGTGATCGCGCAAAATAGCCGATACCATCCTCGATTACAGATACCATGGAATATTCCCTTGTTACCTGCGGGGTCCGAAGGGTAACATCAGGGATTGTTACAAGAAACTCGTGATGCGGGAACCAGTAACTTCCATCACCATAATCAAACGATGCCGCGTCAACGACAAGAACAGCGCGATTAAGATCGGCAGTCCTGACACGCGCACCATCAAAATTCATAACCCTTTCAACCTTATTTTTCAAATCCTGATTGCCAAGGAATAGAACAAGAATCTGAACCCCTGAGTCTACCGAGTAATCGACAGTGACAACTGCCCGGCTCTCTTCGAGGCTGAGATCAACGGAATGAAAGGTAAGATAACTGTATCGGGAATCGACAGATGCGGCAACAGGCATACAGCAGAAGCTGAGAAGGATAAGAACCCCCAGAATAATGCCTGCTTTCATGGTTCATTCTATGGTTCCTTGAAAATATAGTGTTTCTGGTAGAAACAATGATCCACCTGGAAGTTATTGTCAGATTGCCTTACTGAGAATGATCTCGATACTCGATACATTCGTCCTCCCTGTATCTGTCTCGATCTCTTCGGTCGATGTGGAAATATCCTTCTTTCCAACCCCTTCAAGGAAGCGGTTCAGGGAGATCTCAGCAGTGTCAACGGCCCGGGAGATTGCCTTTCCCCTTGCCTTTATCGCCACCGTTTCTGCGCCATTATTGAACTGTGTCACCACTGCGAGTACGTAATTCATGACTGGTTTGTTACCAACGAACACTGTGTTATCCATGAGCATATGATCCCTCAGATGTATCCTTTCTTCTTTAAAAGTTCAGCATTAAGTACAGATGAGCCAGCAGCCCCTCTGATAGTGTTATGCCCCATAGCCGTGTAGCGTATCCCTTCCCTGATTCTGCCGATGGAGACTGTCATCCCTTCCCCGAGATTTCGATCCAGCCGGGTCTGGGGTCGGTCGGGTTGAGAGAAGACATGCAGCGTCTTCTCTGGTTGTGTGGGAAGCCCTGAGAAGGGTGCCTGCCAGGTATCAAAAGCGTTCCTGGCCTCCTCGATACTGCATCCTGCCTCAACAAACACAGAGAGCATATGTCCATCAATGACAGGAACACGGTTACAGCTGGCACTTATTGGAAAATCTATCGGTTCAATCTCAGAACCATTGAATCTGCCCAGGATCTTTCTCGGCTCCTCGGACATCTTCTCCTCCTCTGAGCCAATATATGGAATGACATTGTCACAGATTGCCATTCCGGGAATGCCATCAAATCCTGCTCCTGATATCGCCTGGAGTGTTGCCACCTTCACATCCCGGATATCATAGGGAAGAAGCGGAGCAAGGGAGCATGCGAGCATAATTGTTGAGCAGTTCGGGTTTGTCACTATGCATCCATCACGGCCATGATCACGCTGGATATCGATGAGGCCGATGTGGTCAGGATTGATCTCAGCAATGAGGAGGGGGACGGTTGGATCCATCCGGTGGGATGAAGCATTGCTGCATACAATCAGCCCGGCATCGGCGAGCTCCGCCTCAAGCGGTCGTGCAACATCCGACGGTAAGGCAGAGAAGACAATATCAAGATCTGCAACAGCCTCGACTGTGGTCGGACTGACGATGCAATCACCGATTTCATCAGGGAATGGAGTCTCCAGCCTCCAGTTGACAACCTTTTCATATGGTTTACCTGCACTCCGCTCTGATGCTGTGAGTGTCTGGAGATGAAACCATGGGTGATCCGCAAGTAACTCAACGAATCGTTGACCGACGGCACCTGTAGCACCGAGAACTCCGACATTGATCATGGATAAAAGAGTAAGGGTGAGAATATATTTAATTGTTAGAGTTTTAATCCGCCCGAAACCGGGCAAAAAAAACCTATTCCATGTGGATGGCTTCTACAGGACACTCATCCACACAGCTTTCGCAGTCAACGCAGGCATCAGCATCAACCACAGCCAGATCATCCTGCATAGTGATGGCTGCGCTTGGACAGATATCAACACAATTCTCACAGCCTGTACATTTCTCTTTATCGACAATAGCTACCAATCGGATTCCTCCAACATCTATTTTTATTAAAAATATGGGAAATAGGTTTCGATATGAGCATCTGATTCAGAGCCCAAGAACCTCTTTCATCGTGTACATCGAGGCTGGCTGGCCGGAAACCCATCTGGCTGCACGGATCGCGCCACGGGCGAAGACCGAGCGATCATACGCGCGGTGAGAAAGTTCAATAGTTTCAAAATTTCCTGAAAAGAGAACAGAGTGGTCACCGACAATATCCCCACCACGAATGACATGAACACCGATCTCATCACCCCGCTCCGTCATTCCGACACGCCCATATACCTTCTCACGTGCACCCATCTCCTCCTCAAGGATTGAGATGATCGTCCGTGCGGTACCACTTGGCGCATCCTTCTTGTATCTGTGGTGTGCTTCCGTGACCTCACAGTCATAATCTCCAAGGAGAGATGCAGCATGCCTGATCAACTCCCAGAAAGTATTCACGCCGACACTGAAGTTTGTGGTTTTCACGATTGGAACCACACCATCAGTCGCTTTTCTGATACGCTCTTCTTCTTCTTCTGAGAATCCGGTTGTCCCGATGACAAGGGCAACGCCATGTGCTGCGGCTATCTCGATATTTTGGACCGATGCAGCTGCAATGGTAAAATCTATCAGAACATCAGGGGATTTTTCCTCCAGAAAGGCTGCGAGCTCTTCGGAGACCACAACAGGTCTGCCAAGCACCTCTCCGGCGCGGAGATCCACCCCCCCGATGAACTCAAGTTCGGGATCGTCCTGTACCATATTTGCGATGATCGTTCCCATCCGACCAAACGCGCCACATACTGCTACTTTAATCATATCGACTCAATACCTTCTGTAATCTATCTGTCTCTTCATCTTCAAGCTCAGTGAGCGGCAATCTCAAAGGCCCGGCGGCTCGTCCTCGAAGATCCATCGCCTTTTTCACAGGAACCGGATTTGTGTCGATGAACATCGCCCGAAAGAGGGGGGAGAGCTCATAATGGATCTCTCTGGCCCTCTCAAGTGAACCCTCCTGTATTGCTGTGTACAGTGCTACCATTCTGGCAGCCTCAATGTTTGCAGCCACAGAAATAACACCAGTTCCGCCAAGTGCCATCAACGGAAGGGTCAGATTATCATCGCCTGAGAGGACACAGAAGGGATGCTCCCTGTCAAGATGCCGGGTTCCCTCAATGATCTGTGACATCTGCCCGAGATCGCCGCTTGCTTCCTTGACTCCGACAATATTCGGGTGGGCTGCAAGCTCAATGATCAGATCTGCCGGAAGGTTCTGTCCGGTACGTGATGGAACATTATAGACGATTATCGGTAGCCCGGTATCAGCAAGGAGAGTATAATGTTTCACCAGGCCCGCGCGGTTGGGCTTGTTATAATAGGGGCTGATAACAAGGGCTGCATCCGCTCCAATCTTTTTTGCAGCCTTTGTGAGCGTCAGTGCCTCATCGGTGTTATTTGATCCTGTTCCCGCAATAACAGGGATACTGCTGCCAACTGCTGATACCACCTCTTCAATTACCGTTTCATGCTCCTGAAAGTTCAGGGTGGCAGATTCCCCGGTGGAACCACATGGAACAATACCATGAACACCCTGTGTCAGGAGCTGTTCGATATTTGAGCGAAGCCCTTCAATATCAATCTCCATTGAAGGGGTTCTTTGAAAAGGAGTTATAATAGCGGGGATAATTCCCTGAAACATGAAGTAGTTATCTTCGTCTTCTGGTATTTACCTTTCTCGTAATGTACCCAGCCACCCGGTTCCGAACATCCTTGCTCTCGATAGTGGTCAGATTTGAGACGGCATGCTTATTATCGTCATAATCGTTTGAAAAGTATGTTTCATGCCTCTCGAGCAGACCGGTTCCAATGGATTTGATGTAGCTTGGTTTTATTCCCATGTAAATCGTCCTCAGATTTCCATATTAGTAATGCGCGAAGACAACATAACTATTGTGTTTGTTACCGACATGGGATCGGGGCCGAGAATACGTATCATTGGTTCTTTTCCAACAGCACCCCTGTCAATGATACTATCCGGAACATGATCTTTACAACAGGATGCCACCCCCCAGTCCATTGTCCTGATACTCGGAGGCTCTTGTGTTCGATCAAACCAGCAGAGATCAAACGAGAGCTCGTCAAGGAGTGTTGCAAGGGTATCAGAGAACCTGATATTTGCTGCCGATCTCACCTCAGGGTCAAATCTCATCGCAGTAAGGACAATGCGGGCGATATGATCACTCGCACCAAACGCAACCTCCCCGACAGGATGAATTGATCCGCGCAGCCGGACGATCCGCCCCTCTACTCCGGCAACATCACCAGGATCACGCGCACCTGGGAGGGCATACACCAGATTACTTCCAACCTCCGGGATCAGGCGAGCATCCATCCCCCTCCTGAGCTTCTCAAGAGCAATGGTAAGCTCATTAATCACTTCTTCCTTCGCCGTATCAGACATCTTCTCACTCATCCCTGGGCCACCTCCAGATCCTCGAAATACCTTTGATGGCTGTTTCGATAAAGAGATCCTGATCCATCACATCTTCGATGGTACGAATACGATCACGATCACACCCTGCGGCAAATCCCTTATCCTTCATCTTCTTCTTAACCGTTCTGACAGTAACATCACCGATTGCCCCTCCCTTGACGAGGGCGCAGGCAATTATCAGCCCGGAGATACTGTCTGAGGCCTGAAGGGCACGATCGAGGGGCGATGAATGGTCGGTAAAGAGAAGGTGGTTATGCCTTTGGATCGCCTCAGTAATCTCTTCAGATACACCTTTGCTGAGGAGGATAGTGGCACCTTCCACTCCATGCCTTGCCATATCCCCGTTGACGATCTCATAATCGATATCATGCAGTACCCCGATCGTCCACCAGAGATCGGGATCTCCATCCAGAGAGGGGGCAACCTCCCGCATGATCGCACCGGTTGCCAGACAGTGTTCGATTAATGGGTCAGATTCTACATATTCCTGTAAGAGCGAAAGTGGATCTGAAGGAATCATAGTTAGGGATGAACCCTGGGGGAGATAGATGCTATGGTCTGCCAGTGGAATTCCCGGATGATTGGAAAACCATAATAGCCCTGATGTTCTAGTATATCCTCATGCAGTCATGGCTTATGGATATCGCCATCGGCATTACAAGCCTGTTCATCTTTCTAGCTCTGCTTATCGGACTTCCAATGATCATGGACCCGGGGTACGCCTACCTCGCAGCGCTTCTTTGCTTCATCTTTATCCTTATCGGCGCCGGATATACGGTTATAGAAAAGGCAATATAACTATTTTTTAGTTGTTTTCTTTCTCCGCCGATAATAGTTCAATGGGTGATTTACCTGCTCACAGTTTTTATTCTTTCCTACACATATGCCATGGGTCCTCATCGTTGCACAGGAGGGGGTTGTATACCCCTCATCTCCCTGACTGATGATGTGATTAACCTGGTATGATGTCATCTCAAGATCAAAACCACTGCCCCCGGAGAAGAGACTGATGATTCCGGTCGTCTCCATTCCAATGGTGTGGAGGAAGGTAGTTAGCGCAAACCGTCCCGAATGTGTGAGAGGACGGCCTTCTCCGGCGGCATCATACAGCGCACGGATACATGGGGGGAAGCCGGCCTCATCCACAGCTCCGTATTCAATGGTTATTCTCTCCGAAATGATGCCCTCCACTTCAGTGACATACACCGAAAGATCAGTGCAGACATTCTTTGGGAGATCGAGAGGGAGTTGATCAAGGAGAATTCTTCTGATTCGTTCACGGAGGAGGGTCTCCTCATCTTCATGGCTGAGCCTGACCATCCCTTTCCAGAGATCACGGTTCACAAGACGAAACCGCTCTTCACGAAGTGATGAGGATAATTCAATATATTGGGTTAAAGGCAGTATTCCCCCGGGAAGGGGCATGCCAAGTTCCCGGAAGAGATGGTTCTTCAGATTTTGATTCTCCTCAATCTGTATGAAGTAAAGGGCTCGTTCTGCTTCAAATCGTGATAGTAACCCGATACCATTCCTATTTTTTATACAGGAAATAAGAATCCGTGCCAGCGCATAGCTGACAATAGCCGAAAAGGGCTCTTCGGCCTCATTGTAACCCCGTGCGTCCCTGGTTTGGGCTGCATCGCGAATCCGCTGAACCGCCGCCTCAAGAAAGAGACGACTTTCCCGGTTCTGCGTTATTGTCAGGAGAGAGATCCCGCGATCTGCAATGATCCTCTGAGCTTCTTTTAAAAAAGGATAGTGTGCTAATTCCTGCAGGCCAATCTGTAACTTCATCAGTCCGCCTCGATACGGGGTGCGAGGAGATACCCGACGCGCCCTTTATCTGAGGCAATTGTAAATGCAAACTGAACGGGGTGATCGATACCCAGACGGATGTCAACAGAGGAGGCCCTCCCCATAACCTTCCCCATATCTTTGAGATAATCGAGCGAGAAGAGGGAACGAGCCTCTGCAAGCTCAACAAAAGTTACCTCATCCTGTCCAAGCTCAAGCCTGATATTATCAGAGTCCCCCTCAGCAACCATGGCTAAAACGGAGCGCTCAGGGTCTACCATCAGGGCAATCTTGTCCGATACGACACCTGCTGCCTTTATGGCATTATTTAATGCTTCACCAGTGATGGTCACAACTGCCGGCAGATTAAGATTCGGCGGGTTTGGATCCTTTCTGATCGTTTTTGTGTCAAGGAGCGAGATCGAATACTTATAGCTTCTGAAACTTATCGAGAGCTTCTTCCCTTCTGCATCAAGTTCGAGATCGATTGGATCACTCTTCCCGACCATCCCGAGGATATTCTTCATCTTTGCAATATCCAGTCCGATATCCAGTTCTGTTGCGCTATAGGACTGGAAGGCATCAGCATCAAGTTCAAGGGAGACCATAGCGACATTTGATGTGTCAACCGCTCTTGTACGTATCCCTTTTTCATCAATGTGAAGACGACATTCTCCGACGAGAGCGGAGACCGAGTCTATTGATTCTCTGAAAATGTCTGCATCTATCGTTGCTTTTAACATCACAAACCCCTTATTATTTTATTAAGAACTAAATACGGATAAATTATATTGTTCTATTATCGTTACCCATGCAGATAAAAGCATTCGGGTACAGGAGTAATATCATCATGGGTTCCCAATGGTCACGCGATTCTACGTACAAACATGCTACACAGGAGGGGTATCGATCCAGAGCCTCCTATAAGTTACTGGATATCAATTCAAAATTTGGCATACTCCGCCCGACAGATAATGTCGTCGATCTCGGGTGCGCCCCTGGCAGCTGGCTTCAGGTGCTCCGTAACCTGACCGAGGGCGTCATCGTCGGGGTAGACCTTCAACCGATCTCACCCCTTGAAGGTGTCAGAACAATAATCGGGGACTTCACTGATCCTCTCATTCAGTCAGAGGTCAGGAGAATTGTCGATCCGGTGAGTGTTGTCATCTGTGATGTCTCACCAAAACTTTCAGGGAAGAAGAGCTATGATCAGGCGCGCATCATCGACCTGAATGAAAAAGCCCTCGAATTTTCACAGGGAATTCTTAAACAAGGGGGAAATTTTGTTGTTAAGACATTTCAGGGAGAATTATTCAACGACTTTCTCACCGAGGTCCGCAATAACTTCTATTCAGTACGGGTCTATCGGACAAGGGCTACCAGGAAGGGGAGCACTGAGACATATATAGTTGCAAAAAACTATATCCATAGAAGAGATGATGCCAGCACTGATTGACCCCTACGGTCGGCCTGTCACGAACGTAAGAATCTCCCTTACCCCGGCCTGCAATCTCAATTGTATATACTGCCATGCAGAAGGGGAGAAGGAGGCCGGCAGACTGATGACAACTGATGAGATCATCAATATTATCGGGGCAGTGACCCGCTATCCCATCAGGAGCATCAAATTCACCGGAGGTGAACCAACACTGCGCGATGATCTTGTTGAGATCATCGGGTCTGTTCCATCAAGGGTAGAGTCGTCGATGACGACAAACGGAACGCTCCTTGCAGATCAGGCGTATGATCTCAAGAAAGCCGGCCTCTCCAGGGTTAATATCAGTCTTGATACGCTCCAAAATGATCGTTATATTACGATAACAGGAAAGGACCTTTTATCTGATGTCCTGGCCGGGATAGACGCATCACTCGATGCCGGCCTGACCCCGGTGAAACTGAATGTCGTTCTCCTTAAAGGTATGAACGAGGATGAACTCCCTGATTTCTTCGATTTTGTACGGGGAAACCGCGATCTGGTCCTCCAGATCATTGAACTGATGCATTTCAACAACTGTGACTCACATGCAGAACTCAATGGTATCGAAGATCAGATTGCATCTGAGGCGACAGAAGTTCTGACCCGGCGGATGCACCACAGGAAGAAATACTGTGTCGATGGTGCCGAGGTTGAGGTTGTCAGACCTTTGCACAATACTGAGTTCTGTGCACATTGTAACCGGCTTCGGATCACTTCTGATGGAAGATTAAAACCCTGCCTGCTCAGGACAGATAATGAAATAGATATCCGGGGTAAAAATGGGCAGGAACTGGACGAGCTGATTCAAAAGGCAGTCTCCCTCCGCAGCCCATTCTATGAATAAGCAGATGCCTTTATAGCAACCCTTTTTTCTCTGCCCTTCTCATACTCACCTATGATAGAGAAGAATGAGTATATGCGTGAGCTTGAATATCTCTACTCAAAATCACTTGTCCTTGAATCAGCCTCAGATTTTGATCCCGTTCTCTGGTTCCACTGGCTCGATGCCGTCGCCCATATCGACTACACGCTGAGCGTGGCAGGGTATAGTTATGAATCCCCACGATCCATCATGGCAGGAGAGTATATGCGATGGAGGGTAGATGAAGAGAAGAAAGGGGATCGCCCCCTATTCAAGCCGTTTATTAACTGGCTGAAGAAGAATCATCCTGATACCTTTGGATCCCTTCCGGCGCTCTGGCAGGGAATATATGCAGATGACGACCCCGCCCAGTACCGTAGCTTTCGTATTATCCTCGATCCCGTATCACCAAAGCCAATTCCGGCGTACGTATTTCATACATTCATTGATGAATTCTTTAAAAAGGATCTCCTCAAGAGCATGTACAAAGGAGCTTCACTCTCAAGGCTCTTTGGAACATTTCAGTCAGAATACAAGGTATAAAGGCTGCTATCATGGATCCGGTCAGGATAACCTCTGAGTTAATCAGGATCAATAGTGACAACCCGCCGGGTATCACAACAGATGTGATCGAGTATATTGCAGGCATCCTCGATTCACTCGGTATCGCAACGGATTGTATCGAGAACGCACCGGGCCACTGTAACCTGATAACCCGGGAACAGGGGCACCCCCTTCTTCTCTGTGGCCATGTTGATGTCGTCCCGGCGCTTGATGAGGGGTGGCACCATCCACCATATTCAGGAACTATTGACGAAGAGTTCGTATGGGGCAGGGGCAGTACAGACATGAAAGGAGGGTGTGCCTCCATCCTTTCAGCAGTTTCTAACCTTGTGGAAGAGGGTGTTGAGCCGGGAGTCAGCCTTGCATTCGTCTGTGATGAAGAGGTTGGGGGTCCGCATGGAATACATCACCTGCTTGCAAAGGAGCTTATACTCCCTTCTGATTGTATCATTGCGGAGCCAACCCCGGCTATAGCACCATGTATAGGCCAGAAAGGACTCTGTCGGTTCTCTGTGGAGTTTACCGGAACTCCAGGCCATAGTTCGCTATACCCTTGTGTCGGGGTGAGTGCTGTTATGGAGGCATTCAATTTTATTCATTTCATCAAAGAACTCCATAATCGTGATTACCCTGTCGAACCCTCAATGGCGGGTATTATTAGTCACTCCGAGCGTATCCTGTCGGATATCTTTCAAACCAAAGGTTTGCGTTCAGTCCTGACAAGGATTATGTATAATCCGGGTATCATCTCTGGCGGTGAAAAGGCAAACATCGTCGCCCAGAAGTGCCACATTGAAGTGGATCTTCGTCTCCCCTGGGGATGCGATGCTTATCAGCTTCTTGATGAAATCCGATGCCAGGCTCCGAACGCAAACATTACACCTTCAAGTGTTTGGAATCCATCACTGACACCGCCACATTCTGATATTGTCAGTCGAATCACCCATGAAATTAACCAGCTCCATAATGTTGCATCACAGCCAATCGTCCAGTGGGCAGCAAGTGATGCCCGTGCACTTCGCAAGAAAGGCTTCAGAGTGGTTGAATATGGTCCCGGAGATATCAGGACGCTGCATGCAGTCAACGAGAGAGTTGCTCATGATGATCTGAGAGATGCAAGTGAGATCTATCGTGAGGTTATTCGATCCTATCAGTCATGACAGAACGGTCCGGCGTCATATGTACCTGTTATATAATAGGAAAATCTACACGATAGATAGTATGAAAGTGCGGTATACGGGCTTGCTGATAATACTATGTACAATCATGATCATTACGGCTGGGTGTACGGCACCACCTCCGGTTATTACTGAGCAACAGGAGATGCAAACCCCGACAAGCCCAACTGTTACGGCTGTACCAGCAGCCACACCGACCGCGCCAGTACATTCAGATTACGTTACTATTGTAACTCCAGGACCCACCCCCCTTGTGCCTCCGGATATCCAAATACCAGTTCAGGACTTGGGATCAGAACCTGGAATAGATAGAAAAAGTATCTATTCCGAAAGAATCGAATTCCTCTCCAATGAGATCACCCTGATAGTGAATGTACCCCGTGCCCCATTGATAATTGATCTGGATATTACCCCTCAAGGATTAACCAGGGTTAAGGAGGGGACGAGCAGGTATGGAGAGAGGCAGGATTACCGGTATCAGATATACCATATCAGTGGGAATGTATGGTTTCTCTGCACTGTGGCGGATGCAGAGACAGGGGCAGTCATCGTCAGGGATGGTTTTGGACGAACATTCTCCCATGATAGCAGGCGGGAGATCGTCATCAGAAGACCAGGGATATACCATGTCACCTTTAGTGGAAATATGGTCGCTACCGATATTGAGATGAGTATACCAAAGGAGCCTGGCACCGAATAATCGGGTATTAGACCATAGTTATGCCCTCACTCAGCGCGCCGATGGTGAGCCGGTCTTATGTATCGGCTATTTGGGGGGGGGAGTTTTTTTATTCAAATTCACCATTCGCATCCTTAAGCTTCGATCAGGCATCTTTCTGTCTGAATTCCCTGATTCAGCCCATCTTCAAACGAATACGGTGAAGGCCGGAGGTTTTTTATGAACCGAATCTCCGGACCCATTACCCGCGTTATGGTGACAGAATGTGGTGTTATGAGATCAGTAAAATAATAGAAATATTAATATAATAATTAATATAGTATACACCATAGAGATTATGGTGATGGTAGTGCGGGAAGTAGGTTATCTGGCAATCATATGTATATTTATTATCATTTCAGCAGGATGTATAGCACCCCCCTCGGAAATGTCAGGCAATCAGAATATATCAGCAGAGCCAATTCCCGCCGCTACGGTTAGCCCTGCGGCTACTCCTGCAGCAATCATGGATTCTGTCATGGTAGAAGAGCAGACATCCCCCCATGAAGTCATCTATTCAGAGAAGATGGATTTTCTCTATGATGAGGTGAGTGTGGTCGTTGAATTACCCCACCCCCCATTGATAATTAATCTCGATATAACACCGGAAACCAGAACCCGGATCAAGGAAGGAACAAGCATATATGGTGAAAAAAAGGACTATCGATACCTGATCGAACATGTAGGCAGCAACGTCTGGTTTGAATGTACTGTGAAGGATGCTGATACAGGCATTATTGTTGCAAGAGATGGATTCGGTCGTACATTCTCTCAGGAATGCAGACGGGAGATCATCATCAGAAGGCCCGGCAATTACACTGTCACATTCAATGGAAACTATGTCGGCACCGATATTCTTATGACAAACCCCAGGCTGATTCAGGCATAAAACCATAGTTATTTATGATGACATCGCATATAGGATAGAGCACCTTTGCGGGTCCCGGTAGGGTAGTGGATATCCTAGAAGCCTGCGGAGCTTTTGACCCGGGTTCAAGTCCCGGCCGGGGCGTAATCTCTTTTTGAAATTTATCAAACAAGTATAATTAATTCTTATTAATAAAGTCAGCTCTAATAGCGTAATTTTCGCTGCAAATATCATGTATACAAATATATTTATACATTAAGATATAACAGTCAGAATTATGAAGAAACTGATGATCGGGTCACTGACCACACTCTTAATCATCTCTGCAGTTATCATGGCAGGGTGCAGTTCACAGGCAGAGACGAAACCCATTTCCACTCTAATACCTGCACCACAACCAGAACGAACAGAGGCACCCCTCATTGAACCGGACGGGGAAGAAAAGCCGATTGAATTTGCGGTTTTTACTCTTAATAACAGTGATGATGTTGATTTTATAACAAGAACCAATTTTATCAGATATGAGTCGGACCATTCAATGAGCATCGAAATGGAGGTTGCCGAATTCTGGAAAGAGCCACGGATCAACGGTATCGAACCCAGGGATGTGATGATTTATGTGATGAGTGATGCATTTGATCCCGGCTGGCTTGATAAACTGAAGAAGGACTCAGACGATGATGAGTTCCAGGCATTTGTTGAAGATTGCACCGTCAAAAAGGTAGTATTGCATTTTATTGAAAAACCCAACAGGAAACTTTTGGGAACCGCAACTATGACAGGATCTGATCCCTGGAGTGAGGCAGATGTCCATACAACATGGAAGAGAAGGTCGTATCACAAAATCCCCGAATGGATGGTGTGAACTATCCACCAAGATCGGTTATTTACGGTAGAGCCCATCATTTAATAAATAGATCGATTACTTTTTCCATCAGGAGACAGGTCGGTATGACAGGATGTTCTGATTGTACCGAAACCATAAATTTTATAATATATAAGATTATTAAAGAAACCAAACACAACTTTTTTTAAACTTACTCAACAATAATGAAGTAGATCACAACGATCTATGGTGCTAACCCATGAAACGCAATACATTCACCTTACAAGCCATGTTCATGGCACTGCTCGCTGTTGCACTCATCTGTATGCCGGTATCGGCAGATCAGGAAGCAATCGAAATTGAGGTCGCTGAAGTCATCGAACATGCTGAAGACTTCATGACATATGCTGTCATTATTCAGGATGAGACGCGGATCATCAGAAATGACGAATCTGTCGATCAGGAAATCCGGGATATAGCAGCAGCAGTTCATCGTGCAGGTGATGAGCTTGAGCTCATTGCAAAGGATATGCTTGATGATGCAGAGGAGATAGGCAGACTCGCCGTAGATCCCATCGGTAACCGTGCAGCGATAGATCACCTCCTTGATCATATCAAAGAGGATCTTCTGGAGTACAAAAGTATCCTTGATGCACAGCATGATGCGATCCATGCACTTGAAGGGGGCGTCCCAGAAAACCTTCAGATTCATGCTGATGCCATCCATGATACCGCCCATACAGCTGAGCGTGATGTCAGACATATGAACAGGCATATAACAGCCCTAAGTACTGCACTTGATGCTGCGGCAGCACCTGTATCACAGCCTGCAGAGAGCCCCGGATTTGGAGTCCTTGCAGCTCTTGCCGGCATCGCAGCGGTCGCATATGCACGCCGCTCCTGATACACCCGGATGGGAGGTGGACAATCTCCCCACCCGGGTATCATTTCTTCTGGATCGATGGTGAATGAATAATCTGGTTATAATCGGAGAGTAAGTAGATGCATATTTCAGACGGTGTTCTTCCGATGCCGGTAATCGTCGCAGGATGGCTTATCACCTTTATTCTTCTGGGTGTCACTCTCCGCTGGGCAGCCCGCCAGGGTGATATCGCAGCAGAGATACCCAAAGTATCCGTGATGGCTGGCGCGTTCTTCGTTGCCTCACTTATCCATATCGACATTCCGCCATCAAGCGCTCACTTAATTCTCAACGGGCTCGTTGGAGTCGTCCTTGGTCCACTCAGTTATATTGCCCTCTTCATCGGGCTCATTCTTCAGGCAATCCTCTTCCAGCATGGCGGTATCACCGTCATCGGAGTGAATGCCGTCATGATCGGAATTCCTGCTCTTATCTGCTATCTGGCATTTCTCTTCGCCGCAAAAAGGAGACTCCCGTTACCACTTACTGGAGCGTTCTGTGGTGGATTTGCAATAATTCTGACAATTGTTCTCCTCATTGGTGTCCTTGTCATATCCGGTGAGCAGTTCTATGCCATCGCCGGGGTGCTCGCCATCGCCCACCTGCCCATCATCATCGTTGAAGCAATTGTCACCGGGGCAGTCGTTGGATACCTTGCACGGGTCAAACCGGAACTGCTCCCCATTCCATTTGGAGGAAAAAGAGATGAAAAGAGATAATCTGATACTGGTCGGGCTGATCGCCCTTCTCCTCTGTACCACATGTATTGCCCCCGTATCTGCTCACAGAGCCTTTGTTGGCGCATTTATGACAGGCGATATCTATGATGATGTGATGGTCAGGGCATGGTATGAAGGAAACACCCCGATGGCAGAGGCCCGGATCACCATCTATGCAATTGATGACGGCTTAAAAGAGATCTACATAGAAGATGTCACCGATAGACAGGGCTTTTATGCATTTGAACCAAAATGGAGGGTGACTGAGTATGAGATCGTCGTCGAACATACCGGCCATCGTGCACGGATGACCCTTGATCTTGAGTCGGGAGAATCAATGACCGCGGCAGGAAATGAGCTCCCGCTCGCTGCCCGGATCATAGCAGGCTTTGGGTATCTCCTTGGAATTGCGGGGATCGCGATGATATATACCGCCCGGAAGATGCAGAGGAACACGTGAGGATCAATAATCAGAATGGAGGGGCATGCACTACCCGGATATTGACAGATATGCAACGCTGACGTCCCCCATCCACCATCTGGAGCCACGGGTAAAGATCCTCTCATTCACCATCCTCATCTTTTCGGTGGTTTTTGTCCAGACTATTCAGGCAGCCCTTCTCGGGCTCACCGTGGCAGCCATCCTCCTGCTCATCTCCCGCCTGCCTTTCAGGTTTATTATCCGACGATCAAAGGTCATTTTAATCTTCATCCTTCCAATTCTCCTTCTTATGCCGTTGACGGTGCCGGGGACAGCCATCTGGTCAGCAGGACCGGTCAACTTCACTCAGGAAGGGCTCTCACTCGCTCTCCTCATAACGATCAGGGCCCTCGCTGCCATCATTCTCGTTCTCACCCTGCTTGGGACACAGAAGATTGAGACGACCCTCAAGGCACTCTCACTCCTCAAGGTACCCGGCGTCATCATTCAGATGCTCTTCTTCACGTATCGCTACATCTATGTTATGATGGATGAGTTTCTCCAGATATGGAGTTCAATGCGGTCGAAAGGATATGCATTCAGACTGAACAGATACGGGCTCTCCATCATCGGCAACCTGATTGGAATGCTTCTGGTCAAGAGTTATGAGAGGGCAGAACGAGTATACCGGGGGATGGAGGCGAAGGGATACCGTGGTAACCATATCACAACCACACCTTTCTTAATACAGATACACGACTATCTTGCAGGACTCCTTCTGATAGCTATTGCCGGAGGACTGCAGGTATATCCATTGGTACCATTATGACTGAAGCTGTAACCATTCGGGATCTGAACCATCACTACCCTGATGGCACTGTATCACTCGAAGATGTCACCCTGACGATCAAGGAAGGGGAGAGAATTGCCATTATCGGGCAGAACGGGGCAGGGAAAACAACGCTCTTTCTCCATCTGAATGGTTCGATTAAAAGCATGGATGATAATGTCCTCATCTTCGGTGAGAACGTCAGATATATGCCGATAGAGAAGAGAATTCAGAAGGTCGGTGTTGTCTTTGCAGATCCCGATGATCAACTCTTCATGCCGACCATCTATGATGATGTGGCATTCGGCCCGACAAACATGGGTCTTCCACGGGATGAAGTGGAGCGTCGTGTCAGGGATGCACTTGAGACGGTCGGCCTGAGTGGATTTGAGGATCGTGTTCCCCACCACATGAGTTATGGGGAGAAGAAGAGGGCTGCACTCGCCGCGGTCCTCTCGATGGAGCCCCGAATCCTCATTCTGGATGAGCCGACGGCAAACCTTGACCCAAAAAACCGGGCTATCCTGATCGGCCTCATCAACAGGCTCAACAGGGAGAAGGGGATCACCACAATCGTGGCAATGCATGATGTCAATGCAGTCTCTCATCTTGCAGACCGGGTTATTGTACTCAATACCACAATCGTCGCAGATGGAGATGCCCACACCATCTTTTCAGATGGCGGGCTTTTAAAAGCAAATAATCTTGAAGCACCTGAGATTTATAAACTCTTCAGGATTCTTGATTGTTATGGCTATACATGCTGCCATAAACATCCCCTCTCGACCACCGATGCCCCATCTGCATTTGATGCCTCGCTTGAGGAGAACGGTGGCAGCATTCACCTCAGAAAAAGTGAATCCACAGGTGATAAAATACAAAAAGTTATGGATACTTTCGAATATTAATCTGTCATTTATCATTCCCGGATAGCTTCATCATCTTCTGTGGAGATACAGAGATGGTGAAGAACTGATGAATTATGAGATTCGTTACAAGCCATCTTTTTCCCTTCTCGTTGTCGCCCTCGGGCCTGGTGAACGGATCACCGCCGAAGCTGGTGCGATGACATATATGCATCCATCCATTCAGGTATCAACACGAAAACGTGAGAAGAGCCTGTTAGGATCCATCGGGCTCGCCCTTCTGGGTGGCCAGAGTTTCTTTGTTACAGATTATATTGCAGGAAATGAAAGTGGCGACGTCGCATTAAGTGCAGCACCACTTGGCGATATTGAGACGGTTGCTATCGCACCCGGCAAGGGTTTTATTGTGCAGAAGTCTTCGTATCTTGCCGCAGAACAGGGTATCAATCTGGATCTCAAGTGGGAGGGATTCACGAAAGGGCTCTTTGGACAGGGTCTTCTGATGATAAAAGTCTCAGGTGAAGGGACACTCTTCATCAATACATTTGGCGCAATCGATAAGCATCAGCTGAAGGCAGGGGAGAAGATGATCGTCGATAACTTCCATCTCGTCGCCTTCAGCGATACCTGCCAGTATCGGGTGATGAAGTTTGGAGGTCTCAAAGAGACCCTCTTCTCCGGAGAAGGGCTGGTCACAGAGATAACCGGGCCTGGGGAGATATATATCCAGACCAAGAACGTGCGGGAACTTGCAGAGATGATCTGGTCGGTCATTGAGCCGAGGGTGCAGGCGAAATCCCGATAATCGATCTTTTTTTCTTTTCAGTACCCTCACAGCTTAATATTCTTCAGTACCACTCTATAGAGACTTACACATTCCGGGATCGCATACCATCCTGAATGTAACCATAATAACCCGAGGATTTATTCATGAATGAAACACCCGGCCTGAATTTTGATGAACAGAAAGTACAAAAACTCAGGGAGCTCCAGGAGAACGGAGTAGCCGTCTATCCCTGGAAGTATGAGCGAACCGATATCGCAAGCCAGATCCATGAAAAATTTGTGGATATCGGCCATGAGAAGAGTGAGGAGGCTGTATCCGTTGCCGGAAGGCTCTACACGAAACGATCACATGGAAAGACCGTCTTTGCAGACCTTGGAGATGGAAGCGGAAAGATACAGCTCTATATCAGGAAAAATGACCTTGGAGATGAAGCCTTTACGTTCTTCTCCAAAAACATCGATATCGGTGACATCGTCGGTGTTCGTGGCCACATCTTCAGAACAAAGGTTGGAGAGGTCAGCATCTGGGTCGATGAGATCACCCTCCTCTCAAAGGCGATCTGCCCCCTCCCGGAGAAGTACCATGGACTGACAAAGGTTGAGACCCGGTACCGACAGCGATATGTTGATCTTATCACCAACGACGAAGCGCGAGCCATCTTTCATCTGCGGAGCCGGATGACCGGGCGGCTCCGGGGATATCTCAATGATCGGGGGTATCTGGAATTTGAGACACCAACAATTCAGCCAATCTATGGCGGTGCAAATGCCCGGCCATTCACAACATACCATAACTATCTTGAACAGAAGCTCTACCTCAGAATCGCACCCGAACTTTATCTCAAACGACTCATCGTCGGTGGATTTGAGAAGGTTTTTGAGATAGCCAAGAACTTCAGGAATGAAGATATCGATACCCATCATAATCCCGAATTTACAATGGTCGAGATGTATGAGGCATACGCAGACTATCACGATATGATGAGGCTCACCGAGGATCTTATATCGACAATTATCAGGGAGACGACGGGATCTACCGAGGTCACCTTTGAGGATCAGACGATCAGCTTCGAAACGCCATGGAAGCGGATCTCAATGGAAGACGCCGTCATGGAGGCCGCAGGTATTGATATCCATGCCTACTCAGCCGATGAGCTCAGGACTATTGCAGAAGAGCATGCAATTGATGGAAGGGAGAAGGCCACAACACCGGGAGAGTATCTCGCCCTCTTCTTTGAACATTTTGTTGAGGATACACTCATTCAACCGACGTTCGTTTATGATTTCCCGATTGAAAACTCCCCGCTTGCCAAGAAACATCGTGCCAAACCAGGATTCACCGAGCGGTTTGAGCTCTTCGTTGCCGGAATGGAGCTTGCAAATGGCTTCTCAGAGTTAAATGACCCACTGGATCAGAAGGAGCGGTTTGAAGATCAGGATGCAAAACGGCAGAAAGGTGATCTTGAGGCGCAGATGATCGATTATGACTTCATCAACGCACTTGGGTACGGCATGCCCCCGACAGGGGGTGTCGGGATCGGGATCGACCGGCTTGTCATGCTTGCAACCGGGCAGAACTCGATTAAAGAGGTCATCCTCTTCCCATCAATGAAACCCCTGAAACAGAAAGAAGAAGAGATTGAAGAGGCGTAAAGCCCTTCACGGTTTTGTTTTCAGCGCCTCGCAGAGGAGACGCACAGCGTTTTCAATATCCTCGCCATCGACCACTTCGACTGGTGAATGGATATATCGTGATGCGATGGAGAGCGGCACACTGGGTATTCCTCCCCGCTCAAGGTGAATAATCGTCGCATCAGTATTTCCGCCGGTTCCAACCTCAATCTGATGTGGGATTTCTGCCGTCTCGGCACTTCTCCTCAGCCATCGGACCATCTTCGGATCTGAGATGAGACCGCGTCCGCTTGCTGAGACGATGATGATTACGGGTCCCTTCCCCATCTCAATGCTGGCATCCTTCTTCTCAATCCCCGGGTGATCGCCTGGGATCGTCACATCGGTTGCGATGGCACAGTCCGGCTTGAGGGCATAGGCACTTGTCTTCGCCCCTTTCAATCCGACCTCCTCCTGAACGGTAAAGACTGCATAAATGGTATGGGGCGTTTCGACCTGCTGGAGAGTCCTGATAAGCATGGCAACCCCGACACGGTTGTCAAACGCCTTCCCGGTGATCCTCTTTCCGGCAAGGGGCTTCACCTCACGATCGATTGTGATCGGAGTGCCTATCTCTATCCCCAGGTCGGCCACCTCCTCAGCGGTTGTCGCACCAACATCAATGAAGAGATCCTCAATCTTCATCTCCTTCTTCCGCTCCTCCTCCTTCATCATATGAGGGGGCTTCCCGCCAAGGACTCCGGTAACCTGCCCCTTTGTACCATGAAGGATCACCCGCTGGGCATAGAGGGCAGGTGTATACCATCCACCGATTGGAACAAACCTGATGAAGCCTCGATCATCAATATACTGAACCATGCAGCCGATCTCATCCATATGGGCTGCGATCATCACCGAAAAGTCACCCCCTTTCTTAATGGCGATCAGATTTCCCATTGCATCTGTACTGAGTTCGTCCACATACGGCCTGATCTCAGAGGAGATAATATCCACAAGGTTCTCCTCAAATCCTGATACACCATGTGCGTCAGAGAGACGCCTGAGCAGTTCCATAACCATAATTATCACTTAGATTAATTTTTGAATTCTATCGAGGGCGGCATTGAGCATGTCCCGTGACGCCGCATAGCTGAAGCGTGCATATCCCTGACCATTTTCGCCAAATGCAGTTCCAGGAACGATGATGACACCGGCTTGAATGATCCTGTCGATGAGATCCTGATCCATCGGGACGAAGAGGTAGAAGGCGCCTTCAGGAAGGGGGAAGTCAAAACCCATCCTCTTCAGGCCACCTGCAAGGAGGTCCCGCCTTGCATGATATTCATCGCGCATGGTCGTGACAACACGCTGATCTCCCGTATATGCGGCAAGTGCTGCATACTGTGAGATGGATGTTGCACAGGCGAGAATATACTGATGAACTTTCAGGCACTCATCGATTATCTCCTGTGGGGCTGCAAGGGAGCCGACCCGCCACCCGGTCATCGCGTATGTCTTGCTGGCGGCATTGATGGTGATAACATTCCCGCCATACCGCCCTGCACTATAATGGGTGGCACCATAGATGAAATGTTCATATACCTCATCGGAGATGACAAGAACATCCTGGTCATCTGCATACTCAACGATACCCCTGATCGTCTCCTCAGGCTCGACCACACCCGTCGGGTTGGCCGGCGAGTTCAGGACAACTGCCCGTGCACCATCCATCGCTTCAAACGTCGCATCCAGATCGATATGGAGATTATCATCAAGGGGTACCGGCGAGGGAACACCGCCCGCCAGCTCTGCGAGTGCCCCATAGGATACAAAGCCCGGATCTGAGAAGAGTACCCGATCACCGGAGTTGATGATCGCCTCCATCGCGATATGAAGTGCCTCACTGGCACCGGCAGTTACGATAATCTCAGACGGTGTATAAGAAAGGCCGTTCTCCCTCCCAAACTTCCTGCTGAGAGCCTCCCGCAACTCAGGTATCCCAAGATTAGGTGTGTAGCCGGTCCTGCCCTCCTGTATCGCCTGAATTGCTCCCTCCTTAATATGAGCAGGAGTATCAAAATCGGGCTGTCCAAGCCCGAGGTTAATCGAGTCCGGTCCGGCTGCCTCAAAAAGCTTCCTGATCCCGGATATCTCAAGATTTGAAACCCGTTGTGCAAACTGCATCGTCGTTACCTCACTCAATGTTTGTATGGCGTCTCTTCAACTCTCCTTCATCGGTGGCGGTGATCTCCATCAGCCGGGAGACGAGGGCATCTGAGAATATCATTGCTGTCGTCTCGAAGATCGTTCCGAGTGGCGCAAACGATCTGTGCTCCCCCATCATCTGTCTGATCTCATACTCATGAGAGTCGTCAGTCACCGCATCACGCTGGCTCTCGATAACGACGATTGAGTCTGCTATCTTACCGATCCGCGAATCTTTGTTTGAGGTGATCAGTCCGACAGTGGCACCGATCTCTTTTGCAGTCTCCGAGATATCCGCAACAGTCTTTGTATTTCCGGATCCAGAGAATGCAATGATCATATCAGAGGGCTCAATTGCCGGTGTGATCGTCTCACCGACAACATAGGATCGCAGTCCAAGGTGCATCAGCCGCATCGCAAATGCCTTAGCCACAAGCCCGGAGCGGCCGGCGCCCATGACATAGACCCTCTCAGCAGCAAGTATCTCCCTGATGAATGAGTCCACCTCATCATCCTCAATAGTATCTGCAACTGTTCTTACTTTTGAGGCCATCAGCCTCATCATATCCTGTACGCGTCCCTTCGCATCCATACAAGTACCTGACTATTCTTCTGTCCCAAGATACATGAGAATATCTCAAGAGATGGAATCGATAGTCTTTATACATTTTCACGTGATGATATCCTCCATATGGACCATCTGAACTGGCTTGTATCGGTTTTCATCATTCTTTTTGAAGTTATGGGTGCTATCATGATCGTCTATGGGGGAGTTCGTGCCGCCATCGGAGTTCTCCTGATCGAGGTGATACACCGGACAAATATATATTACAATACAATACGGATCGATTTCACAAATAAATTGATCTTCGGTCTCGAATTCATCATAGCAGCCGACATCCTTGCAACGATCCTTGCTCCCTCAATTGAGGATGTCCTCCTGCTTGGAGCGATTGTTGCGATAAGGACCGTTCTGAGTCATTTCCTCCTTAAGGAAGCTAATGAATACTCAATCAAGGATGTTTACCGAATACAGAAAAAGAAAGAATGAAATATTAAATACATAATCTTTTAAAAATATTCACATATAAATAAATTTTTTCCGATCATATTTATATATTGCAATATTATTTAGATTTTGATTTATACTAATGAATTGATATTCAACAGTAGATTGTCATCTGTAGATTCGATATGTAGACTTGTATAGATATAAAAATAGTAGATTGTTATTACAATATTAAAATGTAGATTAAAAAAATGTAGATTTGATGTAGATTATAGTATGTAGATATTTATGTAGACTATACTATGTAGACTAGAAGGATAAGTATACAGTTAACTTATGCCAAAAAAGATATATAATTAAATAGACAATATATCCAAATATGCCAACTACACATCTCGTCTTCGTTGGTCACCATAAGGATCGTCTCATCGAGTCGATTAGTGCCCTGCGTGAGATACCCTTCTCAAAACTCTTCCTCATCATAGGAGAGGATGACAATCTGCCAGGCGAACAGATCGTCAAGAAAGTTGCAAACGATATCCAGACCGAACTGAATAAGCTTTGGGACATCGAAGTCAGAAGAATTGATAAGAAATCCGTCCTCAAGGCCTCCAATCAGCTCCTGAAAATTATCCAGGAAGAGAAGCTGAAAGGAAACGATGTCCTCCTCAACGCATCCGGATCCCTCCGTACACTTTCAGTCGGTGCATACATTGCAGCCTGCATGACCCGGTCCCGAATGATAACATCCATACCCAGATATGACGATGCAGGGGAAGAGGTCGGTGTTGAGGAGATTATTGAGATTCCGGTTATCCCGGTCGATTATCCGGGAGAAGAACAGCGGCATATCATCACCCTGATAGGAGATGGCGTCGATTCACTTGACAGCATTATCTTCATGATCACACCTGATATCCAGAAGGACAGTAAGCAGTTCCGAAGCGAAAGGAGCCGCCTTTCACATCATCTCTCAAAGCTTGAAGAGGCAGGTTTTATTAAAAAAGAGAAGAGAGGCCGGAATATCTCGATAAAACTGACAGAACTTGGAAAGATGCTCTCTGAGATCGTTATCTCAAAGGTTATCTGAGTTGGCCCATGCCTCCCTCCCAAGGAGGAGGGGTATCAGCTCTCCCGGGTGATCAACCCTGAGCGTTCTGATCGTTGAAGCTATCGTCTCATCAGGATGCCAGTCGCCATACCCGGCATGAACCGTCAGCATTCCAAGACGCCTGCCAGGCTCAATATCACGGCGAATACTGTCACCGACACAGACAGTCCGAAAAGGTTCAGCCCTGAGACTGTCAAGAGCCAAAATAAATGAAGAGGGGTGGGGCTTTCGATTCCCACTGATATCAGGCGTTATAACCACATCGAAGAGATCAGCGATCTTCGCCTTTTCAAGTCTCTTTGAGGCATGATCCGAGTCTGCATCGGTGACGACGCCAAGAGAGAGGCCAGCCCTTCTGAGTCTCTCAAGGATCACACGGATTCCAGAATATGGCATGAGGGAGGAGAGTTTCACCTCTTCATAAATACGACAGCTCATGAGGTACTCCCTTGATCCTGAGACGCCAATGTCGGAGAGATAATCAAAGATATTCCCATAATCCTCAAAGCCATATCTGCCCCTACGAAAATACGAGAAGAGGATATCGGGATCACCCTGACCGAGGGTTTCGATTACAGCAGAGCAGGCTTTCTGCTTCGCCGATATGAAATCAACAAGAGTATTGTCGAGATCAAAAAGGATGGCATCAAACATATCGTCACGTACGAGAAGATCCTGCATACAAACCTATACATGATCGTTTCGTGCAGATGCTGATACAGTTTTTGATAGAACAGGAATTACATTGGAAGGAATAGTGATGTGTGCATATTTCGGCAGAAGAGATCAAAAAAAAATGAAAGGACGGCTCCTCCCAATTCAGATCCTTTTCATCGCAGTATTCGCCACAATGCTCGGCCTCGGTATCGTCGTTCCGCTTCTGCCATATTATGCGGAGACACTCGGTGCGACCGGGCTTGGAATCGGCCTTATATTCTCGGGTTTTGCCCTCTCCCGGACCATCTTCATGCCACTCATCGGGAGGTTTTCCGATACAAGAGGGAGAAGGATCTTCATTCTCATAGGGCTTGGCCTCTTCACCATCATCTCTGTCGCCTATATCTTCGCCTCCTCGGTTCTCGAACTGACAGCAATCAGAATGGCACATGGGTTCGCTTCTGCGATGGTCATCCCGGTTGCGATGGCGTATGTTGCTGATCTCTCACCAGAGGGAATGGAAGGATTTTATATGGGATCCTTTAACACCTCCCTCTTCCTGGGTCTTGGATGTGGCCCGCTTATTGGTGGATCGATATTTGATATTGCAGGCATTGCGCCGGTCTTCCTGATGATGGCACTCCTCTCATGTATCGCCTTTATCATATGTGCCATATTTCTCCCTGAGGGGTCGCTCATCAAAATATCACAATACTCACTGAGAGAGGTGGCCGGCAGTATCGGAATGCGGCCTGTCCTCTTCTTCAGAATCATGAATGCCTATGCCAACGGAACATTCATGGTCTTCCTTCCGGTTATAGCAACATTCTGGCTTGGACTGTCAGCATTTGAGACAGGAATTATCATATCTTCATCGATCCTTGCAACAGGTCTCCTTCAGCGATCGTTTGGGAGATTTGCCGATCGCTTCTCAAAGACGAACCTGATCGCAGGGGGGACACTCATTGTATCACTCGCCCTCATCGGTATCCCCTTTTCATCCGGGTTCTATGATCTCTTTCTCCTCTCTCTTATTCTCGGCATAGGAAGTGCGCTTGCGATTCCGGCATCAACGGCAGTTGTAACGATTGCCGGGAGAACCTATGGGCAGGGGGCATGCATGGGAGCATTCAATACAGCGATGAGTGTTGGTATGGTCTCAGCGCCGGTACTGTCGGGGTTCATTATGGATCTCTTCGATATCAGAGCCGCTTTTGAGCTTGCAGGAATAATATCTCTCATATCTGTTGGTATTTTCATCATAATGGCAAGGTCTGCCGGAATCGACAATTATCGCGGAGAATTAAAACAATAGATTTAAAACCAAGAAAATATTACTCATCAACAGGTGAATGTTGGTGGATATCGTCAAAATTCCAAAGATGCAGAAACATGAGTACGATACTCTGATCGCCGAGGGATATGTATCAAGAATTGCGTTTCAAGGGGAGAAATACCCATATATTGCCCCCTTCCTCTATGTCTTCGATGGTAAATTCCTCTACTTCCTCTCAACCAAGTATGGAAAGAAGATGAACCTCTTCCGGGAGAGCCCCTATGTCTCCGTTGAGATTGAGAAGTACTCAAAGGATCTCTCATGCTACACCTTTGTGACGATGCAGGGGAGGATCGAAGAGGTGACAGACTCGATTGAGAAGAAGATAATCAGGGAGAAGTTCGTTCAATTGATCAAGGATCATAAGCTCTCAAACAATATCCTTGCGGCCCTTGGTCACTCACCTCAGGACCCGCCTGAGGCGATAGCGCTTGAAGAGAGATCGATGGTCTGGAAGCTGACGGGAGTAAAAGATATCGTTGCCCTGAAGAACGTTTGATTAATCCCCCTACTTACTTTTCTATTGAATAGGATCCAGCCTCCTCCCGGATAAACCCCTCCTGGCAGAGATCTTTGCATATCTTTTGTACTCTCCGTATATCGCTGCCGATGGAGCTGGCAAGTGCATCAGTCGTTATCCCTCCCCGATTCATGAGATGGGAGAGAATCTTCCCCCGTATCTCCCGATTCGACCCCGCAAACCGGCTCTGGCGTGAGTAATGTGCACTCCTCCGGTTTGGATCGGCAAGGCGCTGTTTCAGGTGTGACCCATAGTCCATCAGCGCGTTATACCAGTCCCGCGGATTCTCGGTATAGAGGGTTGCCGCGATATACGGGATAATGTCCCTGTCTCTGACACCGTCTGTATGCCGGAAGAAATAGTGCAGCATAATCCTCCGTATATTCGTCTCGATATACACAACAGGCATATTGAAGGCATAGGCGCAGATGGCAGCGGCCGTTGCATCTCCGATGCCTGGAAATGTTGCAAGGATCCCGGGATCCGGTGGAACAGTGCCGGAATATTCATCCCGGATCGTCATTGCGGTCTTCTGCAGAGAGAGCGCCCGCCGGTTATAGCCCAGCCCCTTCCAGACAGGCAGGATCCGGGATGGCCCGGCATCTGCAAGATTGTTGATGGTCGGAAAAGCTCCAAGAAATTCAATGTACTTTGGAATCACCCGGTCAACCTGTGTCTGCTGGAGCATAATCTCGGAGACGAGGATATGGTATGGATCAGTCGTCCTCCTCCAAGGGAGATCACGTCCGGATGAGCGGTAGAATGAGAGGATCAGATCCTGAAAGAGGGAGGTTGATGCAGGAGAGAAACCTTCACTTTCAATAGTACGGAGTAGTTCCCCTTCAGCACGGGCCTGATCCTGATCAAGGGTCTGGTTCACATCAGAGTACTCGTATTCCAATGATCAAAAAACTCTCTCTTCGGGCATTGATGGAGGGTATTATCCCCAATGACAGCAGAGGTTCGGATTGTGATAGAGAAAGAGCGGATCCATTACCTTTCAGAAGCTGAGATCGGCCGGGGTGATCGGATCATCTACTGGATGCAGCGATCGCAGCGGGCAGAGGAGAATCATGCCCTGGAGTACTCCGTAGCTGAGGCGAACAGGCTCTCACTCCCTCTTGTTGTCATCTTCTGTATCAACCCTGCGTATCCCGATGCACCCGGACGGGCGTACAGGTTCATGCTCGAAGGGCTCAGGGAGACTGAGGAGCGATTGAGAGCGCGGAAGATCCTCTTTCTCCCAGCCATCGGTGATCCCGTCAGGGAGATCCCTCGAGGTGCAGAAGATGCAGCCCTCGTCATCACTGATCGAGGGTACCTCAGGCATGAGCGATACTGGAGAAGGGAGATTGCGGAGAGTCTCACCTGTCCGCTCATCGAGGTAGAGACGGAAACCGTCGTCCCGGTGCGATCGGCATCCATCAAGGAAGAATGGTCTGCAGCGACACTCAGGAGGAAGATAACGCCACAGATCCCGCATTATCTTCACAGCATTGGTGAGGGGGGTTTGAAGAGCGACGCATTGAAGATCGACTCCCCCGCATTCCCCATTGCCGATACAGATGGGATCCTCAAAAAAATCGGTAAACTTGAGCAGAAAAACCCCCTGGTCGCAGACGGCGGAAGAGAAGAGGCAATACGGCGCCTCCAGGCATTTTCCAGGAGCACTATTGAGTACTATTCCGCACAGAGAAACGATCCCGGCAGGGAAGTCACCTCAGGGCTCAGCCCCTACCTCCACTTCGGCCAGATATCACCAGTCGAAGTTGCACGTGCCGTATCAGGAAAACCAGGGAGTGACGCATTTCTGGAGGAGTTGATTGTCCGGCGTGAGCTTGCGATCAACTTTGTCTGGTATAATCCCCGGTATGATGGGTTCGAAGGTCTGCCGGACTGGCCGAAGAAGACACTGCAGAAGCATGCAGGGGATGAACGGGAGTACCTTTATACGGACGATGAACTCAGGCGCGCAGAGACCCATGATCCCTACTGGAACGCAGCGCAGAAGGAGATGCTCATCTGCGGAAAGATGCATAATTACATGCGGATGTACTGGGGAAAGAAGATCCTCGAATGGTCCGAAAGCCCGGAGTCCGGATATACCCGGGCTATTCTTCTTAATGATGCCTATGAGCTTGACGGCCGGGATCCAAACGGGTATACCGGGGTTGCCTGGTGCTTTGGAAAACATGATCGCCCCTGGAAGGAACGGCCGGTTTTTGGAACGGTGCGATACATGAATGCAAACGGACTGAAAAGAAAAGGGGATATTGTGGGATATACGGAGAAGATAGAAGAACTCTGGGAATTATCCGTAGCCGGTGATCTCATAGTCGATCACCGTTGAGCCCCCTGCACACTCCTTTGCGTTTCTGATGCCATCCTCGATCATCTTCTTTATAAGGGCCGGATAGACGGCACCAACAATCTGGGCAACAGATCTTCCGGTGCAGAAGACCGCAAAGGTCGGCGTACTCATGATAGCATATCGCTCAGCCGTCCATGGATTTGCACTGATATCGATTCTGACAAAAGCGATTGATCCTTCAAGCTCCCTTGCATATTCCTCAAAGTACGGCATCATCGTCCTGCAGTGCGAGCAGGTTGGAGAATAGAAGAGAATGACAACAGGATCTGTCGCCTTCTCAACATTCTTCTCCCAGGTTTTGTCTGTGAGTTCACGAACTTCTGACATCTGGCAGCCACCTCAGATGATCACTCCTTTCCGCCGGAGACCTTGAATGTTCTCATCCCTCACTGATGCACTGGTTGATCACAACTTCTGAGATGTCGGTTGAATACTCCCCGATCCGGGCGATGCTGTTGGCGATATAGCCGCAGAAGATGCTATCAGGATTCTGCAGGAGGGTGACCTCCCTCTTCAGTTCTTTATATAGGACGGTCAGTTCATGAACAGAATTGATATTGGCATTCGCCTCGACAATATTATTATCATATAAGGATCGCATGCTCCTTTTGAATATTGCCAGAGCGGTTTCATCAGCCCTGCGGATCTGCGTAATGAGATCCTCACTGAGGTCAGAGTCCATCAGATTCTGAACATTTGTTGCTATGGTGACGGCGTGATCTGCTATCCGCTCAATTGTCCGCGATATCTGAAAGAATGTCGTTGCCGTCTGGAGACTGATATTCATCTTTCTTGAGAGGGCGGGCGTGTGGGTTATCAGATGGTACTGTCTGCTGATGAGCCAGTGAAGGCGATCAACATCATTATCGCGTGAGATGATATCGGCACAGAGATCTGATCTCTTCTCCTGAAGCGCAGTCATCGCATCTTCGTGCATCCCTTTGACGATTGAGTACATTCGCTTGATGGTATTATGCAGCGGCATCTCAGCAGGGTTAAGAACATCCTTGAGAACAATTGAATCATCAGCCTCCTCTGCAACCTCCTGGCCGATCGCCATCTGGATATATGCCCTGACCATCTGGCGTATCCGGGGGGGAATCCGCGCCCTGGATTGTATTCTGATCGTTGTAAATCCAGTAATATATGCCCCGATGAGACAGCGGAAGAGGCACTCGGGGTCATGGTTATCACTGATGATGAACACCTTCTCGCGCTGGGACTGCGACCCTTTGATGTCCGCTGTGATCAGGAGATTACCATCCGGCTGGGTGATGATGCCGATGGGATCATTCTTTTTGATGTTATGGGATACTGCCCAGCTCTTTGGGAGGGAGAGGACGTACGATGAGCCGCCGGTGACCTGAATCTTCCGAATATCCATGATATACCTATAAGTTCCCCGGTTAGAATATCTTTCTCTATAAAAATTATAGAACTCTATATTACATTATATTTTATGATAGTTCTATATTCAATATTAGGAATAGATATACTTCTTTGCTTCCAAGGAGTATGTTGATGACTGATTCGGTCAGCAACCCCAGATTCCCTCGTATATATTGTGTCGGTGCGGCGGTCCTTCTGCTTGCCGTCACATTGTTTGTGAGCGGATGCGTAGGAAACAACTCTCATGAGGAGAGAAGAACAATCTCCGTCATCGGATCAACAACCGTGCTTCCGGTCGGCCAGGCAGGAGCAGATGCCTATATGGATATACACCGCTATGATGAGATCCTCGTCTCAGGTGGTGGGTCAGGTGGAGGGATCAAAGCTGTCGGTGAAGGAACAGCTGACATTGGAATGGCTTCCCGTGACATCTCAGCAAACGAAAAGCAACAGTATCCAACCCTGGTTGAACATATCGTTGCTGTTGATGGTATTGCACTGATCGTTCACCCGTCAAACCCTGTTACAACCCTGACGATGGATGAAGTCAAGGCGATCTATAAAGGTGAGATCACCAACTGGAAGGATCTTGGCGGAAATGATCGCTCAATTGTTCCGGTTGGCCGTGACAGCGCCTCAGGTACCCGTGAGTTCTTCTATGAGGTGGTTATGCACAAAGAAGAGTTCGTCAGAACCCAGCAGGAACTGAACTCAAATGGTGCCGTGAAGCAGACCGTTGCCCAGACACCGGATGCGATCGGGTATGTCGGCCTTGGCTATCTTGATACCACCGTTGCAACTGTCACCATTAATGTCAATGGAAAGCCTGTCGTGCCAACTATTGAGAACATCAAGGATGCATCCTATCCCATCGCCCGTGGTCTCAATATGTATACCCAGGGCCAGCCATCAGGTCTCGTGAAGGACTACCTTGACTTCCTGATGAGTGCAGATGGACAGCGTATCGTCGCTGAACAGGGATTCGTCCCTGTCAAGTAATTTTTTTTCTGATCATTATGCATAGGATGAAGGCTCATTCATCGTCCCTCAGCAATCCGGCGGGTATCAGCAGGCAGAAGAAAGAGAGTGTCATTACCGGTATCTGGCTGGCCACAGCCCTTGTTGCCGTTATCACCATCATCCTGATCCTTGGATTTCTGTTAAAGGAAGGACTTCCTGCACTTCTTGAGATCGGTTTACGGGAGTTTCTTTTCGAGGAGATCTGGACACCAACGAGTGTCGTACCCAGCTATGGAATCCTTTCATTAATCGTCGGCACACTCCTCGTCACCTTCGGTGCGATGGTGATCGCTGTCCCTCTGGGTATCGGGAGTGCCATATTCATCGCTGAGATCGCACCCCGTTCAGTCCGGGAGGCAATAAAACCAGCTATCGAGCTTCTTGCAGGCATCCCCTCGGTTGTGTACGGTTTCTTCGGGCTTGTTGTACTGACAAACTGGCTTCGCATCACGTTTGATCTCTCTTCCGGCGCCACCTGGCTTGCCGGATCGATCATTCTGGGAATAATGGCGCTTCCGACGATCGTCTCGGTCTCTGAGGATGCCATTACGAGTGTTCCCCAAGAGTACCGGGCTGCCTCTCTTGCACTGGGGGCCACCCGGTGGCAGACGATCACCGGTGTCATCATTCCTGCGGCTCTCTCCGGTATCACCGCTGCGGTTATCCTGGGTATGGGCAGGGCAATCGGTGAGACGATGGCTGTCCTGATGGTCACCGGCAATGCCGCCGTCATCCCGGATCCCATCTGGAATATCCTCTCACCCGTCCGGACACTCACAGCAACGCTGGGTATTGAGATGGGTGAGGTTGCGATAGGAAGTACGCATTACCATGCACTCTTTGCAGTCGCACTCGTTCTCCTGTTGATAGCGCTCATCATCAACCTCTCAGCCACCGTCATCCTCGGCCGGATCCGAGACGCGCAGATGGGGACCGGAAAGCCACCGCTCCTCTCCCATGAAGTGAGGGGGAAGGTAAAAACAGCATGCTCATGGCTGGCATTCGCTCTTCCTGCCGTAATACTTGCTGTCATCTCGGGACCTGGAGGGGCTCTCCTCTTCATTGGTGCAATAGGAGCGTATCTTTTCATTAAGAGGATCATCTCACCAAAGATAACCGAAAAGATTGCTTTTGGTTTGATAACCGCAGCGACAGGTCTCGTCCTCTTTACCCTCTTTGTCATCATCTTTGATATCGTCAGTAATGGCCTCCCGGCGATCACCTGGGAGTTTCTGACTGAAGGACCCCGTGACCTCGGTCGCTCCGGAGGAATTTTCCCGGCAATCGTCGGAACAATATACCTGGTTATCGGTGCGATTGCAATTGCTCTTCCGATAGGGGTCGGGGCTGCAATCTACCTCAATGAATACACCATCGAAGGAAAGCTGACGAAGATCATAAGGACCGGGAATGATCTCCTGAATGGAACCCCATCGATCGTCTTTGGTCTCTTCGGATTCGCTTTCCTTGTGATCTTCGTCGGCCTCGGAGTCTCGCTCCTCGCCGGACAGATCACCCTTGCCCTGATGGTTCTTCCGACGATCATCAGGACGAGTGAAGAGGCGTTAAAGAGCGTCCCCGACTCCCTCCGTCATGGGAGCCTTGCACTCGGCGCTACCCGCTGGCAGACCATCTCCCGGGTCGTCCTCCCGGCTGCGGCTCCGGGTATTCTCACAGGAACGATCCTCTCCATCGGAAGGGCCGCCGGAGAGACTGCCCCCCTCCTCTTCACAGCGGTCGTCTTTTCAAAGAGGTTCCTGCCGGATTCGGTCTTTGAGCCGGTGATGGCCCTCCCCTATCACCTCTTCATCCTGGCAACCAATGTACCGGGCGCAGAGACACAAAAATATGGAACAGCCCTTGTTCTCCTCGTCCTTGTGACAGGCATCTACGCCGTTGCAGTATTGATGAGGAGGCATGCACAGAAGACAGTGAGGTGGTAACCAACCCATGAAACAACAGGATAAAGCGCTTGAAACAAAAGCACTCAATCTCTATTACGGATCAGCACAGGCACTCATCGATGTTGATATACAGATCCCAAAAAACCAGGTGACCGCATTGATTGGTCCGTCCGGGTGTGGAAAATCGACACTCCTCCGGTGTTTCAACCGGATGAACGATCTCATCCCTGACTGTACCATCTCAGGATCAATTCTCTACCATGGGGAAGAGATTACCGGACGATCCACCGATGTTGTCGAACTCCGGAAGAGGATAGGCATGGTCTTTCAGCAGCCAAACCCCTTCCCAAAATCAATCTATGAGAATGTCATCTATGGACCGAAGGTGCATGGTGTAAAAGACAGAAAAGAGCTTGATGCGATAGCAGAGAAGAGCCTGAAAGGGGCTGCCATCTGGGAGGAGGTCAAAGAGAGGCTCCATGATGCGGCTCGCGGCCTCTCCGGTGGCCAGCAGCAGCGGCTCTGTATCGCACGAACGCTCTCCGTCGGCCCGGATATTATCCTCATGGATGAACCCTGCTCTGCCCTCGATCCGATTGCTACTGCGAAGATCGAAAACCTCATCACTGAACTGAAAGATGAGTATACCGTGGTTATTGTGACCCATAACATGCAGCAGGCAGCCAGGGTCTCCGACCACACAGGATTTATGTATATGGGAAGGCTGATAGAATTTGATACAACATCGGTCATCTTCGAAAAGCCAAAAGAAGAGCTGACTGAAAATTATATTACAGGAAGATTTGGGTGAAACTGATGAAAGATCACTATCACAGGGAGCTCGAAGCATACCAGGTATCAGTCGGAGGCTATAGCCGGTTTGCCATCTCGATGCTTCGTGACGCCTTTGACGCCTTCTCATCCCTCGACAGGGAACTGGCATGCGAGATAGCAGGGGGTATGGAGAATGTCTGCATTCAGACCGGCGAACCGGAGATGCACCAGGACGTGCGTGTACCCAGAAAGGTCTTTCTCAGTCTGCGCAGCGATCAGCTCGAAGAACAGGGGCTGAAACTGATAGCCCTTCACCAGCCGGTTGCATCCGATCTCCGGACAATATCCTGCTGTATGAACCTCATCTCCTCAGCCGAGCGGATCGGGAGATACGGGAAGGACATCTGCCATTGCACCTACAAACTCCCCGAGGGAATACATATCAGGGGGATGGTACGCCTCCCCGAGATGGCGGAGGGTGCACTATCAATGCTCGAGGATGCCCTGCATGCCTTCGACACTCGTGATCTCAGCATTCTGGAAGGATTCTCCCGCCGTGATGATGTCATCGATGAGTTGCGCTATATGATCTATGAAGACTGCATAACGATTATGGAGGAAGATCCCCGGACGATTCCCTACTGTGCGACGTATCTCCTTGTGGATCGATATCTTGAGCGGTGTGCGGATCATGCCTGCAAGACCGCCGAGAAGATCCACTATATGGTCACGGGAGAGAGGGTGGATATCAGATAGGTATCCATCCCCTGATCGAACCTTTTCTTTATCTCCAGAGATACCATAGTACTCGTGATGGAGAGGCATACTGATATCCCTGAGCTCCTTGCCCCGGCAGGATCACGGGAGGCGTTTGAGGCTGCCGTTGCCGCAGGAGCAGATGCGGTCTATCTCTCCGGCACCCGGTTTGGTGCCCGGGCATATGCGGCGAACTTTGATGATGACGCCATGAGAGAGGTCATATCTGATGCACATGGACGAGGAATCCGGGTATATGTGACCGTCAACACCCTCGTCTCCGATGATGAGATCTCTGATATCGGTGAATATCTCCTCTATCTCTACCGGGTTGGGGCAGATGCCATACTTATTCAGGATCAGGGGATTCTGCGGATTGCCCGGACCATTCTTCCGGATCTCCCGCTCCATGCATCCACCCAGATGACGATTCATTCAATAGAGGGTCTGCGATATGCCGCCGGAAAGGGGATATCAAGGATTGTTTTCGCACGTGAACTCACCCTGGATGAGGTGAGGGAGATAACACGCCATGCAGATGCGCTCGGTGTCGGGATTGAGATCTTCGCCCACGGAGCACTCTGCATGGGCTATTCAGGCCAGTGCCTACTCTCATCTGTCATCGGGGGGAGGAGCGGCAACCGGGGATCCTGTGCACAACCCTGCCGGCGACAATATCAGCCGGTGATCGGTACTGTGGACCCGTATGGCCGACCAGTTCTGAGAAAAGGGGTAAACACTGAGCCTCGGTACCTCCTCTCACCACGTGATCTTGCCACGTATACCCGACTGCCTGAGGTGATTTCGGCGGGAGTCGTGGCACTGAAGATTGAAGGGCGGATGAAGTCACCGGCCTATGTTGCCACTGTGGTCTCCCTGTACCGGAAGGCGCTTGATCAGATAGCTTCGGGCAGCTTTGTCGCTGATGAGGAGGCACTCCGCAATACTGCCTTCGTCTTTTCAAGGGGGTTCACCGAAGGCCATCTCTTCGGGGCGAAGGGTAGATCCTTCATCTCAGAGGATCGCCCTGATAATCGTGGAGTCCGGTTTGGTACTGTCACCTGGTACGATCGAAGCAGAGGGGAGGCGGTCATCAGGGATCTCTCAAAGCCGTATCCCGAACGTGGTGACGGGGTCGTCTTTTACAAAGAAGGTGAGGATGATGTTGGTTGTGACGTTCATACCCATCCAAAGATACAGGAAGGGACGCTCCGTCTGAAGACACCGGTTCCGGTAAAGACGGGGATGGATGTGGCGATCAATAAGCGGCGTGCCATTGAAGAGCAGGCAGCAGGAACCATCGCTTCATATCATCGTGGGTGTGGCAGAAAGGTCGAAATTGATCTCTCAATCACGATGGAGGGGGATCATCTCAGGCTTGACGGATACGTATCCGCACCCTGGGGAGGCCGGATCCCCATCTCGGCACGATCTTCTTCGCCGATGGTTCCGGCAGAGAACCGGCCGGTCACTGAAGAGACGATCATCGATCTCATCACAAGAACCGGCGAGACCGGCTTTACGATTGCAATTCTATCTATCTCATATCCCGGAGGTCTCTTCCTCCCGATCAGGGTGCTCACAGAACTGAGGCGTGATCTCATCTCTGCCGCAGATGCCGCGCTCAGGGCGGGCCCCCCCCGGGATCTGGAAGCGGCAGAAGAGAGATGGCAGGATTGTCTCAGATCACTGAAAGAGGAGAGGCAACCAGAGAGGGCTGATACCCCGATACTTGCCGTCTATGCCTCTTCGATGGATGAGGTGGCCGGAGCCCTTGAAGGCGGGGCGAAGAGGATCTACTATGAGCCGGCTCATCCCATCACATCCTGCGAGAAGCGGACCCTTATCTCAAAAGAGAGATGGCAGGAGACGGTGCTTCATGATCTCTCCACACTGGTAGCCCTCTGCAATGAGTATGAAGCAACCTTCTTCTGGAAGTTTCCAGAGATTGCCAGAAAACGGTTCCTCGACTATGCATTGCCGATCCTGGGTGAAGCCCGGTCGAGAGGACTTCGGGGGGTGATGGTCGGGGGCGTGGGTATGGCAGAGGCGATCCACGAAATTGTACCGGATATGGAGATTGCCGGCTCATCCGGGCTGAACCTGATGAACCGCGCAGCAATCGCAGAGATGAGACCTTTTCATCGATCACTCGCCCTCTCGCATGAGATCTCATATAGAGAACTTCAGCGCCTTGGCATCTCCGGTGGCGAGATGATCGAGCTCTTCGTCCAGGGATCGGTACCAGCGATGATCACGGAACACTGCCCTGCACAAGGGAGATTCCCCTGCCCCGGCAGCGGAGGTGGACGACTCACCGCACTCGCAGATCATACCGGGCGGATCTTCCCCGTCAGGGCGGATGCAGAGTGCCGGACCATCATCAGCAATGCGGTGGAGACCTGTCTCATCGACCATCTCCCCCTGATCCTCGATGCCGGGATTGGCATCCTTGGGATCGAGCTTCGGGGGAGGACAAAAGAGTATGCCCGGATCGTCTGCAGGGCATATCACGAGGCATTGCACGCGGATGCAGAAGAGCTGAAGGCATTGAAAGAGGAGATACGAATGGTTGCATGGGGCGGGATCACCACCGGCCGGTTCCTGAAGCGGGGTGACCAATGAACCTGATTGTGTCATTGCATTCACTCACAGATCTCGAGGCTGTCATCGGAGAGGACCCTTGGGCAATTGAGCTCCGGCTGGATCTCATCGACGGACTGACCGCTGATGATCTGGCCAGGGTGCGACAGGTCTGGGATGGAAGGATTCTTCTCACCCTCAGAAGTAGTCCAGAAGGGGGGAAATTCACGGGTGATCCGGATGAGTGGAGGCAAAAAATTGCAGCGTATCTTCCGTTCTGTGATATGGTCGATATTGAGGAGCGCTTCGCTGAACATGCAGAATGGATCAGGGGCCAAAAAAAGGTGGTCATCGCCTCCTACCATGCCAGACTGATGCTTGATGCGGATCAGTTTCTGGACCTCTCCACCCGTCTCAGACGATTCGGGGATATTCCCAAGATCGTCCTTGCCCCCGGAAGCGACGAAGATGCACTGCTCCTGCTCCGCTATTTTCTCGATGCGGAGAAGCCGATCTGTATCTCGATCATGGGATCGGGATATGCCTGGCTCCGACCCTTCCTTCTGATGATGGGATCTGCCTTTGCCTACTGCCATGCCGGTGAGCCGACTGCCACCGGGCAGTACCATATCAGGGAGATGCGGGCGATCATCTCGCTCCTCACCCGGACACCGGAGTAAGGCATGATTTATGGAAAACTACTGAACCGATCCCGCATCAGCAGTGCATCAATGAGAACGAGGGCGAGCATACACTCCGCAACAACCTGTGCCCTGGGGACGATACAGGGGTCATGGCGTCCCTTGATCTCAAGGGCCATCTCATTGCCGTCAATATCAACCGTCTCCTGGGGGATGGAGACGGAGGGTGTCGGCTTGATGGCGAGCCGCAGATAGATCGGTTCTCCATTGCTGATTCCACCAAGGATTCCGCCTGCATGGTTCGTTGCCGGGCCGGATCTGAAGAGGGGATCATTCCACTCGCTCCCATACATTCTGGCAGAGGCAAATCCCTCCCCAATCTCGACCCCTTTGACGGCACCGATCCCCATCATCGCCGCTGCGATAGCAGCATCAAGCTTCCCGAAGACCGGATCGCCAAGACCGGGAGGGCAGCCGTCTGCTATCACCTCGAGGCATCCACCGACCGAGTCCCCCCGCTCCTTTGCCTTCAGAATCTCCGCATCGAAGAGTGCGGGATCTGAAATTCCATGGATCTCGGTGATCCTGCTTCGTATCCTCATCCCCTTTATGCCAAGGCATTTCATCGCAACAGCCCCCGCCGCGACCCGTGCCGCGGTCTCACGGCCGGAACTTCTCCCCCCGCCACGGTGATCACGAATCCCGTACTTCTTCTGGTAGGTCTGGTCAGCATGACCGGGCCGGACGGCCGACCGGAGAGCCTCATAATCCCTGCTCATAGCACCCGTTGATCGGATCAGGATTGCAATGGGCATCCCGGTGGTTCGCCCTTCAAAGACTCCGGAGAGGATATCAACCAGATCCGGCTCGTTGCGTGGTGTGGTCGTTGGCCCCTGTCCGGGTCGTCTCCTGTCCATGAAAGGCTGGATATCACTCTCATGCAGAGGAATACCCGGAGGGCAGCCATCTATCACAACACCAAGGGCAGGGCCATGGCTCTCCCCAAAGGTCGTGACCTTGAAGAGGTGGCCGAAAGTGTTCATCATCCAAGCACCCCCCTGATCTTCGAGGGATCGGGATCGATGCCGGTGAGGAGCGAAAACTGTGCCGCCGCCTGGTAGATGAACATCTCCGTCCCTCTGATTATTCTGCATCCCGCCGCTTCCGCCTCCCTGAGGAGGGGGGTCATGGGGGGTGTATAGACGAGATCGAAGACAGTGACGCCGGGCCTGAGAAGGGAGGAGGAGACCGGCGAGCCGTCGCTCTCCTTCATACCGAGCGATGTGGCATTGATGATCAGATCTGCGGATTTGATCTCCTGGAGAGGGAGTGCAGTACATCCGAACCGTTCTGCAAGTGCCTCCCCCCGTTTCGGGGTCCTGTTGGCTATCGTCACCCGCATATCCAGTGACAGGAGGGCATAGACGGCGGCAGCGGCGGCACCCCCTGCACCGACGACGAGAGCATCGGATCCTCTCAGATCCCACAGAGGCTCCCGAATACCTATCCAGTCGGTATTATGGCCATAGAGGCGTTCGCCACAGCGAACAACCGTGTTCAGGGCACCAATCGCGGTGACATCCTCATCGGGTTCATCGATACAGGAGACCATCGTTTCTTTGAATGGGATCGTGACAGATAGTCCTTTCGCACCAAGTACCCGCATCCCCTTGATCGCGTCCTCTGCTGACAGAGCCGGAAGGAAGATATACCGTCCGGGAATCCCATACCCCGGAAAGAGCTTGTTATAGAGAAACGGGCTTCTGCTATGGGAGACGGGATTTCCGGTTATGGCATACACAAGCGGGATATCCCTGAGATCAGCAGGAGAGATCCCCGGAGGAAACTGACAGGCAGGGGGGATACTCCGATCCGTCATCCCCCGGTTTCTTAGGATCTGATCAACAATCCGGGCCGGATTCTCCCCGGTGGTGCTGATACAGAGATCAGCACAACCACGGTAGATGGGGCCGCGTGTCTTTCCAAGATGATGTATCTCATCCTCAGCGGATAGATCAGTGAGAGGCGGCCGATCACTCCGCCGGGTACGGGCTGCGAGGGTTGCTTGATCCGCAGTCAGCAGGATGATCGCCGAACCCTGCCTGAGGAGGAGCCTGTTTTCCGGGTCCATCACCGCACCACCCCCGGTAGCGATCACTGCGGGGCCGGCCGGGAGCGAGGCGATCACCTCCCTCTCGATCCTTCGGAACTCCTCCTCACCATACCGGGAGAAGATCTCGGGGATCTCCAGGCCGGTTTGCTTCTGGATGAGGGCATCGGTGTCATGGAAAGGAATATCCTGCTTTTCCGCCAGCATTCTTCCAACCGTTGATTTCCCTGTGCCCCGAAGACCGATGATCACATACCGTCCCATAACCCCGCCTCCACCAGGAGATCCCAGAAAGCCGGATAGGACTTGCCGACACATCCTGCATCCAGAAGACTGACATCACCAATGCCAAGACCAAGAAGAGCACCACTCATCGCAGTCCTGTGATCATTCTCCGGATCAATAACCCCCCCATGCAGTCTGCCGGGTTGTATCCGGATTGCATCTCCTGATGTGGACACTCCCGCACCCAATGACGTAAGGATACGCCTGATCGCCTCGATCCGATCACTCTCCTTATGACGGAGGTGGGCAACACCCGTAATCTCTGTAGGGCTGTCCGCAAAGACGGCAACCGCAGAAAGGGTCTGGACCGTATCGGGCATCGGGGACATATTAACCTCTGTTCCAGAGAGAGAGCCATCCATCCGGAGATGAACGGAGGTTTCTCCGGACCGGACCCGGCACCCCATCGTCTCGAGGATGGCAGGAAAGCCACGATCCCCCTGCGGGGATGAGACCTTCAGGTTTGTGACGGTGACATCTCCTCCGCAGATGGCACCGATACCAAAGAAGTACGATGCAGACGAATAGTCCCCCTCAACAGAGTACCTCTTGGAAAGATATTCCGAGGTATTGGGAACCTGAAAAAGACCCGGTTTTCTGTCATCTACATTGATACCAAAGTTCTTCATCAGGTCGGTGGTGATGCCCAGGTAACTGGCTGATACAGGGTTCTCCCCGGTCTTCACCTCAACCGGCTCCTCTGCATAGGGGGCGGTCATCAGGAGGGAGGTGATGAACTGGCTGCTGACTCCTGATGGGAGTTCGACCCGGCCGCCGAGAAGTCTTCCGGAGACCTCAATCGGCGGGTAGCCCGGCCTGCCGAGGTACCTGACTGTCCCCCCGATGCTGTTGATCGCTTCGACGAGATCCCCGATGGGGCGTTCACACATACGGGGGCTTCCGGTGAGGATAACCGGATGATCCGCGAGGAGTGAGACGGATGCGAGGAGGCGCATGCTCGTCCCTGAGTTCTTCAGATCGATGGTGACAGGCCGCCCCGGCCGAAGATCCCCCCGGGTTCCATGAATATGGATACCCCGCTCTTCTTCGGTTATTTCCACTCCAAGGGTCTTCAGTGCCTGCAGGGTCAGCAGAGTGTCCTCTGCTATAAGAGGATCTTCAATGAACGATCTTCCATCTGCAAGGGCGGCGGCGATGAGGGCCCGGTGAGTATAGCTCTTCGAAGGGGGAGCCCGCACCTCCAGATCAACAGGGTCCTCCCTCTTCCGGAGATGAACCATCATGTTGGCACCTCAAGGCGTGGATAACAGCCAAATTCCCGCACCAGCCCCCTCCTCTTCAACACAGCAAGTGCGTCACCTGCGTTTGGTACTGCCTCAAAATCGAGGAAGAACCGGTAGCTCCCGATACCCCGGCCGGAAGGGCGTGACTCAATCCGCGAGAGGTTGATCTTCCTCTCTGCAAACGGTGATAGGAGCGCATGAAGGAGACCGGGGGTGTCTTCCGCAGGATCGATGAGAATGCTGCATTTTACCGCATCACCCTCGGTATACGGTTCCCGGTCTATCCTGATGAACCTCGTGGTATTCGAGCGGCTGTTCTGGAGATCACGGAGGATGATCGGGATATGATAGTATGCTGCGGCACCATCCGAGATGATCGCCGCCGCCCCTTCCTTTGCATCTGCCAGCAACGCACTCTCTGCATTGCTGCTTGTATGAATCACCGGAATAGTGAGTCGGTCAAGGGCACGACTGCACTGTTCATGGGTCTGTGGGTGGGCATATATCACCGTGATCTCATCCATCCCAAAGGAGGAGGCAAGGTGATGGTGGACCGGGAGGTAGCATTCCCCGGTAATACTGACATCATAGTCGCAGAGACCATCCAGTGTCGGGCCCACACCACCAGCTTCGCTGTTCTCAATCGGCACAAAGCCGGTCGCCTCACCCTTCTCCACGACTGCAAATACCCGTGAGATGGTCGGGAGGAGGAGCGGCTCTTCCCTGCAGAGACGGACGACAAGCTCGTGACTGAATGTGCCTGCCGGCCCGAGGGCGGCGATCACCATTCCCTCACCACCATGTCGAGGAGAAGGTCGGTGAGTAGAAGCGCGGCATCAGAGAATTCCCGTGTGAAGGTGGCGTCCATCTCAAACTCCCTGACAAATGCCTCGGGATCTTTTGAGTCTATCGTCTCCTTCAATGCATTGACAGAGAGGGCATAGGCGCCGAGGATCTTCTGGATCTCCTGATTCCCAAGGAGCATGCCACCGTACAGCCCCCCATCCTGCGAAAGGGTCCGTGTCATAAAGGCAAGAGATGCATGCGCATTGGGGGTTGCGTACGGGAGGAGGCGGGATATTGGGAGATCAAGGCCCCTAAGGGTCATCGCAAGGACCATACTCTGGAAATGGATGAGACCCTGCATCACCGCCATCGCATGATCATGCTCTTCTGGTGTTGCTTCGGCGACTGACATCCCGGTCGCCTCGAAGATCTCCCTGAGCCAGTCTGCCGTCTCCCGGGAGGATCGTGCCGGGGTCATGATCATCTTCTGACCGGACAACGTGGCCATATTGGGTCCAAAGAGCGGGTGGAGGCCGATGACCTCAGCCCGTGATGCCATCATCGCCGAGACCGGCATCACCTTCAGAGAGGTGAGGTCAGCGATCAGCTGATCCTCCTCAAGTACCGGAGCGATGGAGGCGATGACCGCTTCGGTCACATCGATCGGAACCGAGACCAGGATGACGCTGCAACGCCGGGCAAAGGCACGGTACTCATCCGGATCAGCCCGGCCGATCACCTCAACTATACAGCCCGCTCCCTCAAAGACACCGGCAAAGAGCTCACCCATTCGGCCGGTTCCACCGATTATCCCGACCAGGCGGCCATCATCTCTCAAGGATGGTCTCATCGATGGCAATCCCAAAATGCCGTCCTCCTTTCATCAGATGGCCGAGAATCCGATCACCCGGCTTCAGTTCCACAACACTCCGTGCACCCCCGTCTTCGCCAACGAGCCGTACGGTCTCTGCATTCTGGATAATGGCACTTGCCGTCTGACCCTCCCCCTCCACCTCGATCAGAAGAAGGGGGCGGCGTTCGATCTTCACGCGGCCCACAGCGACCGTACGGGTCCTGCCTGCTCCTGCAATGGCAGTCCCTTCATCTCCCGCTCCGATCTCGGAGAGGTACCGCGTCCTGCCATCCGGGGCGAGGATATACATATGGACCGCTCCTGCATTCACCCTGAAGGGGCGGGGTGAGACGTAGGGGTTCTCAAGCGTCTCGGCGGCAACCAGCAGGAGGGCGGATGAGGTATTGCCAACGAGCATCCCCTCCCCCTCAGAAAAGAGAGAGCAGGTATCGATGCAGACCCGGTCCCCGACACCGACAGGGGTGATCCCGGTGATGGTCAGGGGGACGAGCGGAACTGTGCCGGCATCCCCTTCGATGAGGGCAGCGACATGCCGGATAACCTCCGGATCATCAGATCTCAGGAGAAGGCCGCCGACCCCTTTCTCAAGAATGCCAAGTGCCAGTTCGGCTTCAGCCTCATCCTCCACCCTGGCAATGATATGATCTGAGACGGCGACAAGGTTTTCCAGTGGAATAACCGTCCAGTCGGTTGTACTCACAACAACAGGACCCAGACGCGCCTGCTCAGCCGCCTTCTCCTCAGATGCCTTATCACTGATCTCAACCCTCTGAAAGTCCCTTCCCTCAATGAGATCGCCGTCAGGTGCGATGATCGGAATCCTGGCAAGCGATGCGGCATCTTCCTTTGTATCGAGGAGGAGCGCAGTTGCCCCCCCTTCTATCGCGGCGAGTGCGGCCTCCTTCTTCCAGGGCCGGATCTCAACCCAGAACTCCTTCATGAAAGCCGCCTCTCAACTGCCGCCGGATTATCACGGTCATGAACGACCCGGCAGATTGCATGGACAAACTCTGTGGTATTATTACGCTGGAATGCGTTTCGCCCCATGCAGACACCTGATCCCCCGGAGTCGATGGCATTATCGATCATCTCAAGTGCCGCAAGATCGCCCCCTTTCTCCCCCCCGGCGATGAGGATCGGGACCGAGCAGGCGGCGACGATCCGCCTGAAGGCCTCCTTATCCCGCGGGTAATTTGTCTTGATGAGATCCGCACCGAGCTCTTCTGCAACCCTGACACAATGTGCGATGGCGACGGGATCATCCGGATCGATATCCTTTCCGCGGGCGTATATCATGATGAGAAGCGGCATCCCCCACCGGTTACATTCCTGTGAGATGATGCCGGCCGCCTCGATCATCCTCGATTCCTGTGGAGCACCAAGGTTGATGTGAATCGAGACGGCATCGGCACCGAGGGTGATCGCCTCCTCCACGGTGCAGATCAGCACCTTATCATTTGGATCCGGGTTCATTGAGGTGCTTGCAGAGAGGTGGACGATAAGCCCGATATCCCTGCCTCTCTTCCTGTGCCCCCCTTTCACCATACCTTTGTGAAGAATGATGGCATTTGCCCCGCCGGCACTGACATCATCAACGATCGTTGGCATATCAAGGAGCCCTTCAACCTGGCCAAGCGTGAAGCCATGATCCATCGGTATGATGACACTGCGGCCAGTATTCCGGTCCATTATTCTCTCAAGTCGTATCTGTTTTCCTATCATATCTCTCACCTCTCAAGTATTTCTAATGCCTCTTCAACCGAACGGTGCTCCATCAGTACTGCGCGGGCAGCAGTGAGGAATGCAGCAGGATTTTTGTGCTGGAAGACATTTCTCCCTATGGAAATTCCTGCGGCACCCCCGAGCATCGATCCTTCGACGATCTCAAGCATCTCACGATCATTCATCTTCGACCCCCCGGCAACAACGACGGGGACACTGCATCCTTCTGTCACCTCCCGGAATGAGTCGGGATCGCCTGTGTAGACGGTCTTGACGAGATCAGCACCGAGTTCTGCTGCAACCCGCGCAGCGAGCTTGACATGTTCCACATCACTTTCGCACTCAATCTTCCTGCCTCTCGGGTACATCATTGCAAGGAGCGGCATCCCCCATTCCATGCATTCAATCGAGATCCTCCCGAGATCCGAGAGCATCGCTGCCTCGGAGTCTGCTCCGATATTCACATGAACCGAGACGGCATCTGCCCCCATCTTCAGGGCATGGGTGACGCTGTTGACGATCACCTTGTTGTTTGGATCCGGTCCAAGAGATGTGCTCGCGGAGAGGTGAAGGATGAGCCCTATATCCTCTCCGGATCGCCGGTGGCCATGAAGGGCGAGCCCCACATGGCCAAGGACGGCTGTAGCTCCACCCTCAGCCACGGCATCAACAGTTCCACAGAGGTCAATAAGGCCGTGAATCGGACCTTGTGAGACCCCATGGTCAAGCGGGACGATGATCATTTTTTTTGTTTTTCGATCCATGATACGTTCAATGCGGATATCTTTACCATACATACTACCAAACCTCCTGATACACGCCTATTGAGAACAACCTGCCGGCTGTCTCATCAGGCATATCTAAAAAAGCGATGAAAACCGTAAAAAGCCCAAGCTACAGGCTTTACAGGTTGAATAGAAAACTGATCTGCGGAATGTTCAGACGCTCTGCTACCGGAGATAAAAACATTCACCGGCGAAAAAGCATCCACCACGCATAAAATATTGTTATTCCTCAGAGTATATAATGCTGTCCCGAATGTGTATCGGAGGGGTCATCCATGGAGACTCCCAACAGGTTTGTGAGCAGGATGCAGGATACCATGTATGACAGATCCGTTCTTCGTGCCGTTCTGATCGTCTCGACGATGGGATCGTTTCTGACTCCATTCATCGGGTCCATGATCAATCTTGCAATCCCACAGATAGGCTCTGAGTTTGGTGCGGATGCAATACTTCTTGGATGGATACCGACTGTCTATCTCCTGGCAAGTGCGATGTTCCTCATCCCGATAGGGAAAATGGCTGATATTTATGGGAGAAGGAAGATATTCATTCTTGGAATTATCATCATCGGACTAACGGCATTTCTCGCTCCATTTTCACCGTCTGTCATGGTTCTGATAGCACTTCGGGCCATCCAGGGATTCGGCAGTGCCTGTATCTTCGGAACAGCGGTTGCAATACTTACGTCAGCCTATCCGAAGGAGGAGCGCGGCAGGGTCCTTGGGATCAATGTTACCGGCGTCTACGCCGGCCTCTCCCTCGGACCTGTCATCGGCGGGGTGCTGACCCACTATCTCGGATGGCGGAGCATCTTCTTTGCGCTTGTCCCACTCTGTATCATCGTCTTTGTTATGGTACACCGGTACCTCCATGAAGACTGGAGAGATCCAAAAGCCCCGCCATTTGATCTCGCAGGGGCAGGATTGTATGCCGGGATGATCTGCCTTGGGATATATGGTATCACAGCCATCAGATCACCGACAGGGATCATCGCCCTTATCTCTGCGGTTATTCTCGTTCCGATCTTTATCCATTATGAGAGAAGAACAGTGTATCCTGTCTTTGATATCCGGATATTTTTAAGAAACAGAGTCTTTGCACTCTCCAACATCGCCGCCCTCATCAACTATAGTGCTACCTTTGCCATCGCCTTTCTGCTGAGTTTATACCTCCAGGTGGTCAAGGGGCTCGATCCACAGAGTGCCGGACTGATCCTGGTCAGTCAGCCCCTGATGCAGGTCCTCTTCTCCTCATGGGCGGGACGATTATCAGATCGGATCGATCCGAAATATGTTGCATCCGCAGGCATGGGGCTCAACGCAGTAGGACTCCTTATTCTTGCAACCATCACTGCCGAGACAACAATACCAACAATCATTACCGCACTCCTCTTTCTCGGATTTGGATTTGCCCTCTTCTCATCACCGAATACCAATGCGGTGATGAGCTCGGTTCATATCGGCGAGTATGGTGTTGCTGCAGGTACCGTTGCGACGATGCGGCAGCTTGGGATGGTCCTCTCGATGGGGATCACCCTCTTCCTCTTTGGTATCTTTATTGGCTCGATGGAGATCGGACCTGAACAGGCCGCCGACTTCATAGCAGCCCAGAGGATGGCCTTCCTGATATACATGGGGCTCTGTTCGTTCGGGGTGATCATCTCACTTGCCCGGAACAGAAAGGAATGATATCACCCTCTTTTCATACCTTTTTGAAGAAGGCGGGTTATTGAGAATGAGAGACCCATCACCCAGACACCCAGATGATCCCATGCCACAATAAATACCGGTTGATTTGGATACTGGGTATCACGGATATTTCTGATGGAGAAGTAGGCAAGAAGCAGCCAGACCGTGGCAACAGTCGTCTGACCGATAGTTGCTGTCCAGAGGCCAAGGGTAGCGAAGATGAATGTCAGAAGGAAGGCAAGAAAGCTTGTAAAGAAGGCTGTGAAGAAGTTGACCACAGCACCCCTCCTGATGACATCGTCAAGCTGGGGAAGGAGCATCACGGCGAGGAGAAAGGTGATGATCGATATTGAAATATCCTGCCAGCTCATGGTTATTCCTGATAAGGGCCTCTCAGAACCATTAATCAGGTACTATTGACGTATAAACATAAGAGCGGATACGATCATTGTATTCGCGGATAAGACTGGAGCAGCGGGGTGATGCCCGGATACAGGAGAGCTCTGGCAGATACCTGGGTGATGTATGGGGGTGATAACAGCACGGAAGCTGGAGAAGCGGTTCCCTGACCTGACAGCTGTTGATCAGATCAGCTTCTCGGTGGAAGAGAAGGAGATCTTTGGGTTTCTTGGACCAAATGGTGCCGGAAAAACGACAACAATGAAGATGATCCATTGCGTCTCACCAAAGACCGGAGGAACCCTCTCCGTCTTTGGAATGGATGTGGAAAGAGAACCACGGAAGATCAAGCAACGACTCGGTATTGTACCTCAGGAGAATAATCTTGATCCTGACTTCTCTGCATTCCAGAACCTGACGATTTATGGCCGCTACTTCGGGATACCCCGCCATGACGCCGAGACGAAGGCAGATGAGCTTCTTGAGTTTATGCAACTTTCAGAGAAGAGGGATGTCCTGATCGAGAAGCTCTCAGGCGGGATGAAGCGGCGACTGATCATTGCACGGGCGTTGATGAATGATCCACAGCTCCTCATACTGGACGAACCCACCATCGGCCTCGATCCCCAGGCCCGCCACCTCATCTGGGAAAAGTTACGCCATCTGAAGGCAGCAGGATGTACCCAGGTGATGACGACCCATTACCTGGATGAAGCTGAAAGGCTCTGCGATCGTCTTGTCATCATGGATCATGGAAAGATCCTTGTTGAGGGGAGTCCGGAGACACTTGTCAGGGAGTATGCAGGATCTGAGATCATTGAGACTACCCCCACTCCCGAAGCCATCGCCTGCCTGGAAGCCGGGGATATCCCCTATGATATTTTTAGCGATCTCCTCCAGGTACAGACCGCAACACCCCAGACCATCGCACAAACGCTGATGGAGTCATGCCGCCATACGAATGTTACAGTCCGACGGGCGACGCTTGAGGATGTCTTTCTGAAGCTCACCGGAAGGACGCTTCGGGAGTAGCAGATATGGGATACTTTGGGTTATCTGAGATCTCAAGAGGGTCACTGGCAGTCTGGCGGAGGAACTTTGACGCATTCATCCGGACATATAAAGTCAACTTTATTCCGCCGTTTGTGGAGCCGGTCCTCTATCTTCTCGCCCTCGGTTACGGTGTCGGAGCACTCATCGAGGATGTCAACGGCATCCCGTATCCCGTCTTCATCGCACCTGCACTCGTCTCGATCTCAGTTATGTACTCAGCCTTCTTCGAGTGCACCTATTCAAGCTATGTCAGGATGTACTACCAGAAGACCTTTGATGCGATCATCGCAACGCCACTCTCGATCGAGGATATTGTCACTGGCGAGATCCTCTGGGGAGCAACACGGGGGACGATCTATGCAGCCCTTATGATCCCGGTCCTCTTCCTCTTTGGTGTCATCGATCTGCCGATGTCGCTGCTTCTAATCCCCTGTGCCATACCGGCAGGCATCCTCTTTGCCAGTATCGGCATCTGCTTTACTGCTATAACCCCAAGCATCGACTCCCTCAACTACCCGGCATTCCTCTTCATCACCCCGATGTTCCTCTTCTCAGGGACATTCTTCCCAATCTCCATACTCCCGGAGTCACTTCAGTACTTTGCATTCGGCCTCCTCCCCCTTGCCAACGTCGTCAGCCTGAACCGGGCCATCACAGCAGCGGAATTTTCACCCCTGATCCTCTATAACATCATCTGGATCATCGGGGTTGCGGCATTATTCTTTATCATCGGGCTAAACCTGATGAGGAGGAGACTTGTCATTTAGGGTGCCGGGGGAGCCCCGGTCTTTGGGATAAAGCGTTCTGCAAATCCTTCGATGAAATCTGCGCCTGCATATCCGGCAATGATGAGTCCAAACAGAAGTTCGCGGGTGATCTCAGATCCAAGAAGACCAACCGCTGCCAGAACCCCGGCTATCGATCCGAGGATCAGACTGAATATCAGATAGCTGAGATTAAACCAGTCTTTCATCTCCTGGCCCTTTTCAGCGGCCTCATCCGAGGCTTTCTTGATACCTACGATTGCCCGCGTGCCCTGGCCAACTGCTCCGAGGACTGCCCCCAGGAGGACATACATCAGTGCAAGTGAAACATCCATGATCTCAAAATATTATGGTAACTATAAAAATCCTATGATCCATGTCTCCGGATGCCTACTCCCTCTCCTCGGAACTCTTGGATCTCTCAGCTTCTTCATCAGATTCCTCCTTCAACCGAAGGTAATACCTTCCTCCGAGATCGAGTTTCTCCCCGGGTTTGAGCTCCTGCAGGGGTTTATCTGCATGCTCATGGCAGACATAGGATCCGCAGCAACCAAACACCTGACACCCCACTGCCTTCTTTCCACAGATAGTACAGACTAATTCCCTCATCTTCTTCTCCAGAAAAGTGGAAGGTGGAGAAGAAATATAAGGCTTCGCCTCTTCGCCAAAACCTGCTTATGTGCCCCTAATCTGAAAGAAGGAACACTTTCACACTCCGGTGACAGGGATTAATCAGTACTTCCCTCAGATGATCACCTGGAATGTCAGAGCAGCTGCACAAGCTCAGAACACTCTCCCGATCCTGCTTCGATATCAGCCTCCCATCCGGGGATAGCCGCTCAGGGATGGTGAAGGGGCGGTATCTGAAATGCCTCCTTGACGGAGGGTGTAGTTTTGACTGTGCATATTGTCCAGTCTGCAGAAATGAATCACCCGCCGCCTTCTCCCCGGACGAGCTCGCCTCCCTTGTCCTTACACTGTGGAGAGAGCAGATGATAGACGGGCTCTTCCTCTCCACCGGCATCCCCCGTGAGACCGATGAGAGTATGGAGAAGCTCCTCCGGACCGGAGAGCTCCTCAGGCAGGGAGGCTTTACCGGATACCTCCACCTGAAGATTGTGCCCGGAGCGGTGCGGAGCGATATCACCGAGGCAGCACGAATTGCAGATCGAATCAGTATCAATCTTGAAGCGACAGGGAGCGGCCGCCTCTCTGAGATTGCCTCTGTAAAAACCTACGAATCCGACCTCCTGAGAAGGCATGCATGGATTGCAGACGAAGCACCCGGGAGACATACCACTCAGATTGTCGTCGGGGCAGCGGGAGAGGGGGATGATGAGATCCTCTCGTTCATGACATCTGAGTACCGGAAGTATCAACCTGCCAGGATCTATTATTCCGGCTTTACCCCCCTTGATAATACCCCGCTTCAAAGGGGAGAAGGAGCAGATCCTGCTCGCGTAAAAGGGCTCTATGCCATCGATGCGCTTGTCCGCTCCTATGGTTACAGCGAAGAGGAGATCATTCCTGCCCTCGGGGAGGATGGGATGCTTCTCCCGGGTGATCCGAAGATCAATTGTTCTGGTAAGAGACGAATCGATCCTTCTTCTGCTACATGGGAGGAGCTGATCAGGATTCCGGGAATAGGCCCAAAGGCGGCAGATCGGGTTATCAGCCTGAGGAGTTCTGGAAGGGTAGCGACAGAGCAGATGCTCAGGGAAGCAGGTGTTGTGATGAAACGGGCCGGGGCGTATCTTGTGGTCGGAGGGAGGGTGCAGGGGCAACTTGGGTGAGCGGATGCGGCGGAGAGGAGATCAGGTGGGGGCCGAGATCGGGATTGATACCCGTCGTAATCAGGAAATATTATCATAACCTGTAACAAATGTAAATAAAATCGAAGAATACCAGTGAAAGGGCGTAGGATGGACACCATAATTAACGGGTTAATGATCAGGTGGGCAAGGGAACGAGCAGGACTTTCCCGGGATGAACTTGCATCCAGATTACAGGTTCAATCAGATAGTATCAATCGTTGGGAAGCAGGGGAGGTCCCAATTCCAATAACAAAAGCCAAAGCCTTGGCAAAAATAGCATTGTTACCGTATGGCCTGCTGTATGCAGACAACCCACCGGATGAGACGATACCAATCCCTGATTTCAGAACTCATCGAACGGGGATTATCAGAAAACCGAGTCCTGAACTACTTGAAACGATACGTGATGCGAAGCTGAAACAGGAGTGGTATCGTGATTATCTTCTCTCCGAAGATGCAGAACCTCTTGAGTTTATCCATTCATTCAACATTCTTGAAAGTCCAAAAACCGCAGCAGAAGAGATGAAAAGAATTCTGTGCATAAATGATGATGAATATCATAGCTGCCAGAACTGGGAGACTGCATTTCGGTATCTGATCAACCATGCAGAAGATGCCGGGATAACCGTTATTGTCAATAGTACACTCAGGAACAATACACATCGTCCACTTGATACCGATGAGTTCCGGGGATTCGTCCTCTCTGATGAGTATGCACCCCTTATCTTTATCAATGGGAGAGACGCCAAAGCCGCACAGATGTTCACTCTCATGCACGAGATAGCACATCTTCTGATTGGAAAAAGCGGGGTGCTTGACAATACGCTTGAAGCGAACCCGTCCATTCCCGAGGAGCATTGGTGCAATATGGCAGCTGCGGATTTTCTCACTCCAAAGGATCGTGTTCTGTCAATCTGGGATGCAGGAACAGATAGCAGCAGGAACATTGATAATCTCCGGCTGAAACTGAAGGTAAGCAGGCTGGTCTGTATATTCCGTGCATATCAATTGAATCTGATAAGCTATCACGAGAAGGAGAACCTGTTATCGGAAGAGATGGCGCGGATTGATTCCCAGAAGAATAAAAACAAGGAGAAAAATGCACACCCGGATCCCTATATCATCAGGAGATATAAAACGGGAAGAAACCTGGCTCTTGCTGTCATCTCCGAGGTACAGGCTAACCGGATGTTATATCGTGATGCATTCAGGCTGCTTGGAGTGAAAAGCGCTGACAGTCTGAGAGAATTTTCCAGAAAGCTTGGATATTAACATGAAATACCTTCTTGACGCCAATATTTTCATCGAAGCGAAGAACAGGTATTATTCGTTTGAGATTGCTGAAGGGTTCTGGGAATGGCTTGCATTACTATCTGATGAGCAGTCCTTTTTAACGATAAAAGAGGTCAGGGAAGAAATTATCAGCTCATATCATGATGATCAATTAGAGGCATGGTTGAAAAGATTCCCGTTACAGCAGTTCATCGATACTGATGTCGAGATACAGGCCAATCAAAGGAAGATTGCTAATTATATATTAAAACACGAAGTCTTCTCCCCGGAAAATAAGTACAGATTCCTTGAGAAAGCTGATCCATGGCTCATCGCTACAGCAATGGCGAAAGGCTACACGGTTGTGACCCATGAATCAAAGGCTGGAGGAGGGACAAAGAAGGTGAAAATTCCAAATATCTGTGAGATTTTCGATGTGAAGTATACCAATATCTTTGAAGTAATGAAAGCTAAAAAGGTTAAATTAAAGATATAATTATAAAACAGATCGATTATTATATTAACTAAGCCAGAATCCGCCTCTTCTAATCACTTGTACTCACGCCTTGAGTACTGGTACTTCTCATCATCCCCGCCCTTCACGGTGATATAGAGCCATTCATACAGGGATTTGAGCGTCCCAAACTGGACGTACCGGCGCATTGAGAACCTCACCCTGAGTTTTCCATCCAGCTTCACACGCCCAAGCGTTCTCATCCTTCGCGCAATCTCAAGGTCATCCCCTGCATCGATGGTCCGGTACATCCCTGCCTCAAAGAAGGCCTCCCGCCGAAATGCCGTGTTGCACCCGAGTGTGTAGTAGAGTGTGTGCGTAGAGTGCCCAATCCGAGAGAAGGCGTTGGCAAAGGCGAGCGAGAGGATATGCCTGACTCCTGGCTCACGCGGATCGACAAGGCCGTAGAGCTGAACTACCTCGGGATCTTCGAATCCTGCCGCAATTCGCTCGATCCAGTCTCTCGGCAGGAGGCAGTCGGCATCCGTTGTTGCGATGATATCCCCTTTCGATGCAACAGCACCATCGTTGCGTGCTCCACCGACCTTTGCACTGGTCTGGATGAAGACCGAGTCTGCATACTTCTCTGCGATGGTTCGGGTTGCATCGCGTGAGTTGCCATCGACGACGATGATCTCATAGTCCGATCGTGGGATCGTCTGGTCTGAGAGACTTCGGAGGCAGTCCTCGATATTTCCCTCTTCGTTATAGGTTGGTACAATGACAGATATCATGCCTCGTTCACCAGTTTATTGTATGTTGCGATATGCTCACCTGCAATCTTTTTGATATCATATCGTTCCGTGAATGGCCGGGCGATCGTTTTGATACGCCTGATCTCAGGTTCATCCCTCAGATGAGCTGCCGCCCCTTCAATATCAGAGAAGAGAAGGGCAGCAGGCCCAAAGACCTCCCGAAACTCCGGTATGTCACGGGCAATGATCGGAACACCGCTTGAGAGGGCTTCAAGGAGGACCATCGGCATGATCTCGGCAAACGACGGCATCAGGAAGATATCAGCTCCTGCATACGCCTCGGTGATATCAGGAACAAATCCGGTGAATATGACGTTCCTTCCTGCATTTCGCTTGCAGTATTCGATCCTGGCATAATCCTTTGAAAAGATGCTGTATGGATACCCCCCCACCCAGACGAAGATGATATCAGGGAAGAGCTTTGCAAGGGTCAGAAAATCATAGATCCCCTTCCTCGGCGTCTCCTGCGCAACGGTCAGGACGACGGTATCCATCTCTGATACCCCGATCAGCTGCCGGAATCGACCCCTCTTCTCCTTATCGGGCCTGAACTTTTCCCGATCCACCCCGTTTGGAATAAGGGTCGTCTCCATATCGGGGAGCATCTCATTGATCTCGCGCAGGCTTGGTGGGGTGATGGCGATGATATGATCAAACTTCGAATAGATCTTTGGATACTGGTTATTGATGAAGGAGGAGAAGGCGATATTCCCGTCATTTAAACGGGGAATTGAATGCGCCGTCAGGACTTTGACACCATCACTGTATGCCTTATGGGTGAGTGTCATCGGCCCGAAACTATGGTAATGAACAAGATCAAAATCGGCATCATAAGAGTTCCAGCGGGTGTCAACGCTTTTTGATGCGGCTATTCCGCTATAGAGTGTCTTTGCAAGGGTTGAACAGCCAAGATACTTGAAGAAGAAGATATCCTCAACGAAGATATTTACTCTCATAATCGCTCCATAAACTCCAGGGCGCTACGAATACAGCCATCCATGTTGAGATATTCAAACTGCGAGAAACGCCCGACGAGATGGATGCCGAGATCCTCAAGACAGGTCCGAACAATCTGAATATTCCTGAGGTACTCAAGATCATAGACGACATAGGCAAACTCCGAACGGGCGACTGAACGGGTAGCAATTCTGGCACCCTCAGGGATGAAGCCCATCCGGGTCAGGTGGGAGATAGTATCATCGAGTATCTCCTCATCGGTCAGCTCTGAGATGGCATCGCCGTCATTATAGGTGATCTCGGCAAGGATCGACGCATGGCCGGGGGGGGCGACTGAATCGCTGTAGTTTGATGGAAACGATATCCGATTGAAATGAGCGGTGGCGCTGTCGGGGATATAGACCCAGGAGAGGGGAGGGACAGATCCTTCGAATCCGATACAGACCGAGATGAGGGAGTTGTAGCGGAGGTTCTTACATGCCTCAAGAACAGAAGGTGGTATATCCGGGAGTGTTGGCAGGAGATACTGGAGCGGGATGGTGGAGATGACAGCATCGACCTGATACTCATCCTTTCCATCTCCGATGATCCAGGTGTCCCCATCCTTCCGGAGAGATCTGACGGTATACTCCGTATATATCTTCTCCTGTATCGGATCTGCAATTGCCGATACCAGGGCTTCGATTCCCCCCTCGACAGGATAACAGAAGACCGATTGGTGGGTATACCCCTCTGTTGGAATCCCGGTTGCAGACCTGATGATATCCTCAACGGGTGGGCGTGGAACGCGTCCTTCCATCCAGTGTGCCGACATCTTTTCTGTCGGATAGTTCCAGATCTTCTCGTTATATGGAACAAGATAGCATTCGGCTATCCCCCGGCCGAAGGTGCAATAGATCCATTCACGGAAGTTTCCAGGGGCAGGCATTTCCCCCTTTTCGGCAGCGATGAGTGTCCTGATATATTCGTTGATGCAGAAGAAGAGATCCTCTTTGGGAAGTTCATAGAGCCCGTTCTCAAAAGGATACGTGACCAGGAGATCCTTATAAAAGATCTTTGTATTCCGCTTCCGTTCCGCTTTATTGGTATCCAGAACGGTATGCATGAAGCTGAGTACATCGGTATCACGTGAGAAGATGATATGTGAACCACCCTGATCAAAGGTGAAACCATCCTTATACATCGAGCGGCAGAGACCACCGATCCGATCCTCCTTCTCAAAGACAACCGGATCCTCCCCTGCCTCATGCAACAGCCGGGCGAGCGTCACACCGGTCAGCCCGCCACCAAGAATCCCCCATTTCACAGTATATCATGTGAGGGAGGAGGTGATAATCAATGTGCCCTGTTTCTGCTTATCGTCTCCTGAAGAGCTGCTCCAGATCAGATGGCGCATAGCTGATGACAGCAGGCCGTCCATGAGGGCAGGTATACGGAGGCGCAGCGGTGAAGAGCTGGGAGATGAGTCGCTCCATCTGCTCCTGCGAAAGGAGGGTATTTCCCTTGATCGCTGCCCTGCATGCGATCGTCTGGTACATCTGAAGGCGCCGATCTCCGGCAGGACCTCGAACGCCCTCAATCAGTTCAAGGACGAGCGATTTGATCTCATCTGGCTCTTCAATCTTCACTCCGTCTGCCGGGACTGCCCGTACCATCCATGAATCACCGCCGAACTCCTCAAGGATGATCCCGGCCGAGGCAATATCCTCGATTGCATCCCTGAGGAGGGCTGAATCTTTCCGCGAGAGGCTGATCGTCACCGGTACAAGGAGATGCTGATATGCAGGCGGGCCATCTGCCTGTTTTCGGAGCTTGTCATAGACGATCTTTTCATGTGCTGCATGCTGATCGATGATCAACAGGCCCCCATCCTTTCCCGCAACGAGGATGTAGGTTCCGTTGATCTGCCCGAGGACTGAAGGTACGAATGCAATCTCCGGACCCTCCCTGGGAAGCTCCGTCTGTCGGAGTTGGCGGTCGGTCCGCCCATACATACCCTTTCCTTCGGCGACGACGGTCTTCCGGGGCAGTTCCACACCAGCTGAAGTTCTCCTCAGTACCGGTTCCGGATGGTGGTTGTTTTCTTCTACGACCGGGGCAGGTGCCGAATTCCGCCTGATCTCCGGCACCTGGAATGAATCGGATTCTGTCAGGGCAGACCGGACAGCTCCCCGAACTGTATCAGCGACAGCCCGTTCTGATGAGAAACGAACCTCCTTTTTGGTTGGATGAACATTTACATCGACCTCTTCGGGATCCATCCGGCAGTCGATGACAGCAAACGGGTACTCACCCTTTGGGAGACTCTCCCCAAAGCCATCCCGGATCGCACGTGCAAGAGTGGCGGATGTTATCTGGCGGCCGTTCACTGAGAGATACACAGAAGATCTCCCCCTCTGTGACAGGAGGGGGTATGCAATATATCCTGCCACTGAAACATTACCCGGAGCAGGAAGAACCTCGATGAGTCGGCGGGAGAGATCCGCCCCAAAGAGGCTCTGGATCGTATCCAGGAGTTCCCCCCGCCCGGAGGTACGAAACTTCTCCTTCTCCTGATGGAGAAGCTGAAGAGAGATCTCCGGATGTGATAGCGCCGTCCGCTCCACCATATCGAAGATATGGGCAAGCTCGGTTGAGACGGTTCGCTGGAACTTTCTCCGTGCCGGGGTGTTGAAGAAGAGGCCGGAGACATTGATCGTCGTCCCCGGCGGTGTGCCGCACTCAGAAACTGATGTGATCGCCCCACCTGAGAGACGAACCTCTGTTCCTGCGATATCGTCTCGCCTCCTCGTGGTGAGAACCACTTCGGATATCGCAGCGATGCTTGCAAGTGCCTCTCCCCGGAAACCGAGCGTTCTGATCAGCCCGAGATCGTCGGCCGTCCTGATCTTGCTTGTTGCATGCTGTCGAAATGCAAGCCGGGCATCTTCGGGGCTCATTCCGATGCCATCATCGGTGACGATGATCCGCCGAACCTCGGTCCGATCACTCCTGATATCAATTCGGATCCGCGATGCCCCGGCATCAATTGCATTCTCAACAAGCTCCTTCACAACCGATGCCGGCCGCTCCACCACCTCACCGGCTGCGATATGTGAGACGGTCTCCTCATCAAGAATATGGATGACTGGACCCTCCATCATCTAACCACCAGCCCTCCTCTGAAGATCGGAGAGGATATTCAACGCCTCAATGGGGCTGAGACGATCGATATCCATCTCCCGGAGTTCTGTAAGAAGGGGACTCTCCATGGGGGCCTCCTGTTGAAGATCCGAGATGAGGAGCTGGGTGTACCGGGGCCTCCTTCTTCCTTCCGTCCCCCCCCGCTCCTCTTCAGCCAGCGTCTCCTTCAGGATCGAATCGGCACGGGTGAGAACCTTCTCAGGAACTCCGGCGAGGCGTGCGACATGGATACCATAGCTCCGATCTGTCGCACCAGGGATGAGTTTTCGAAGGAACGTGATCTCTTTCTCCGTCTCCCTGACAGCAAAGTGGTAGTTCCGGACCCGGGATAACTCCCCCTCAACCTCGACGAGCCGATGGAAATGTGTCGCAAAGAGGGTCTTTGGCCCTGAGGACCGTTTTCCATGAAGGTACTCAAGGACGGATCGGGCGATACTGTACCCATCAACGGTACTCGTCCCCCGCCCGATCTCATCAAGCAGGATCAGACTCCGTTCGGTGGCATTGCGGAGGATGGATGCAAGCTCAACCATCTCGACCATAAAGGTGCTCTGACCCCCTGCGAGATCATCGGAAGCACCGACACGGGTGAATATCCGATCAATCACCCCGATCTCCGCTGCATCAGCCGGAACAAAGCTCCCGGTCTGTGCCATGATACAGATGAGGGCAACGGAACGCATAAAGGTGGATTTGCCCGCCATATTCGCTCCTGTGAGGATCAGGATCTGATCCCCGTCGGTATCGAGGTCTGTATCATTTGGAACATATCCTCCGGCAACGGTCGCCTCGACGACGGGGTGGCGGCCTTCACGAATCCGGATGGATCCACCCCCTGTCAGGATCGGGCGTGTGTACCCCTGCCTCTCAGCAACGAGGGCAAATGAGAGGAGGAGATCGATCATCCCGGTAGCCCGTGCGGCCTTCTGAAAAGACCCAACCATCGGACGGAGGTCCTCGATGAGATGGTGATAGAGTTCCCCTTCCCTGATGAGGGCCCGTTCGTCGGCGGTGGCTATCGTCCGTTCATACTCACGAAGCTCGGGGAGCGTGAACCGTTCTCCTGTTGCTGTCGTCTGTTTCCTCTCATACTCGGGAGGGACCTTTGGGAGATTCGGCTTTGTCACCTCGATATAATATCCAAAAACCTGATTATAGGCGATCTTCAGTGATTTAATCCCGGTCCGTTCCCTCTCAGACTGCTGAAGGCTGAGAACCCACTCTCTCCCGGATCCGGAGGTTCTCCGGAGCTCGTCAAGAGCCGGATCAAAGCCATCACGAATAACACCACCATTTCTGATGAGAAGCGGGGGATCATCTGCAATGGCTGATTCGATCAGCGCAATGAGATCCCCGAACTGCCCGATATCCGCGGAGAGCTGATCCAGAAGGAGGGGTATCTCTCCGGGAAGGCAGGATCTGATCCTGAGAAGGGAACGGAGGGATCCGGCGAGAGCGAGGAGATCCCGTGGGGATGCATTGCCATATGCGATCCTTCCTGCGATCCTCTCAATGTCGCTGCATTCTGATACGTTCTCCTCTATATCAAATCTGATGAAGGGGTGATGCATGAACCACTCCACCAGATCGAGACGATCATTGATGGCAGAGATGCTGGTTAGGGGTGCGGTAATCTCCATGGAGAGTCGCCGCCGCCCCATCGGGCTCTTCGTCAGATCAAGAGTGCCAAGGAGCGTTGATCGGCTCTTCTCACCACGTTCGGTCCGGGTGATCTCAAGGTTCCTCTGGGTGACGGCATCAAGGATCATCCCTTCAGATGGCTGCATCACCCTGATCTCGGAGAGGTGGGGAAGAGCAGTCTTCTGTGTCAGGGTTGCATACAAAAATGCAGCACCTGCAGCCCCCACTGCAAGCGGCATATCACGGAGGCCAAAGCCCTCAAGCGATGCGACACCGAACTGCCGGCAGAGGAGGGTATCGCTATCAGCGGGATCAAACTCCGCCGGGCTCCTCTCGGTAATGACCACACCAAGAGAGGTAATAAGGCTGATAACTGCCGGATCGGTCCGTTCAGGGATGAGGCACTCGGCAGGCCGGGACGCCTCGATGAGAGAGGCGATCCCCATCCGCCCCTCCCCTTTCTCAATCATCCTGACGAAGAACTCACCGGTCGAGAGCTCAAGGCAGGCGATGCCGAAGGAGTCGCTCTTCCTGTCCGGCAGGATCGCCATCAGGTACCGTGACTCCGGGGCATCGATGATCATCGGATCGATGGCGCACCCCGGGGTGACAACACGGACGACATCCCGCTTGACCACTCCCTTTGCTTTTTTGGGATCCTCAACCTGTTCGCAGATGGCAACGCGGTACCCTTTTCGCACGAGGCGTGGTATGTAGGTCTCTGCGGCATGGTAGGGAACACCGGCAAGGGCGATGGGGTTCCCTTCGGGATCTTTTGATCGTGTCGTCAGGACGATATCGAGTTCACGTGCACAGATAACAGCATCCTCATAAAACGTCTCGTAAAAATCCCCCATCCGGACGAGGAGAATACAGTCGGGGTACTGATTCTTCAGATCCCAGAACTGTTTCATCGCCGGGGTCAGTTGTGTATGAGATGCCATTCCTATACCAGATCGCATCTGTGCACTGAAAAAAGAAGCGATCCAATACCATCCCCGTCCGATGATAAGATATATCCGGTCATCTGACATGAAGAACCATATGGGCGATACAGGGTATTTCCGCGAGAAGATCGAGACGATGCCGCGAGATGAACTTGATGCCATCATCGACGAGCGGGTCAGGTATACGATTCACTATGCAAACGAGCACTCCCCGTTCTATCGTAAATGGTTCAGGGATCATGCCATTGATATCTCATCAATCAGGGAGCATGAGGATCTCCTGGAGCTGCCTGTCATCTCGGGGAGCACAATCCGGAATAATCAGCCTCCTGTAACAGAAAAATTTGAATTTCTCTCCGCACGATTAAACGAGATCTATACCATTCATGAAACAAGCGGGACATCGGGGGTTCCAAAGGCCTTCTTCCTCACCTGGCAGGACTGGCTCCGCTACTCTGAGAAATACGCACGCATCTTCCGATCATATGGGGTTGCACCCGGGGATCGGATCGTCGTCTGTGCAAGTTACGGGATGAATGTCGGTGCGAATATGATGACCCTTGCCGCACGCCGGACCGGGAGCACCATCATACCGGAAGGTAAATGTACATTTCCTATCCGGGTAGTGAAGAACTACAAACCGACGGTCATCATCGGATCGGTCTTCAAGCTGATCCGGCTTGCGAGGCGGCTGGCAAATGAGGGGATTGACCCGAAGGCATCGGGAGTCAACAGGCTCGTCGTCGGGGGTGAGAGTTTTGCGGAGGCGTCGCGGAAGTATCTCGCAAGCCTCTGGGACTGTGAGGTGTATAACACCTATGGGAGTACTGAGGGGACGATGTGCGGGGAGTGTTATGCAAAAGCAGGTCTTCATGTCCCTGAAGATCTCATCCACATGGATCTCTATAATCCCCGGATGGATCACTTTGTAAAAGACGGTGAGTATGGGCGAATCATCCTGACGAAACTTCTTCCTGTCGGGGAACGGTGCGGAACACTCCTCATTAATTATGATACTGAGGATGCAACGGCCGTCGTCTCCCGTGACCGGTGCATCTGCGGGAGGACATCGCTCCGCATCAAAACACCAGAACGTGAGGGGGAACGGTTCTGGGTTGAGGATCGCTCCTTCAACCGTGTCGATGTCGAACGGGGAGTCTTTCAGAAGGAGAATATGGAGTATCTCACCGGTGAGTATGAGGCCTTCCTCTATGGGGGAAGAGATACAGACACAACGATCCTCCGTGTGAGTCTGGAGTGCACTGATCCCAGGACCTCGGATACAGAGATGATCCAGGAGGTCTTCCTGAAGGCATTCTTCCGGTTCAAACCAGAGCTACAAGAGATATACATCAGTGGATCGCTTGAGATCCTCTTTCACTTCACCGGTCCTGGAGAGCTTGAACTCTATAATGTGCCGGGGAGGCCAAAGCGGATTGTTGATCGCCGGTGATCCAAAACCATCTGGTTCTTGACCCCTCAGGATATATTTCTATATATGGTGGAAACCGAGCCGAATATGCCCGACTATGAGGAGGGCTATGCCAATTATACAATCGATGTTCCGGAGTACTATAACTTTGGGTTTGATGTCATCGACGAATGGGCAAAAAAAGACCGCAATAAACTTGCAATGATCTGGGTCAACCAGAGCGGAGAGGAGAAGAGCTACACCTTCCGCCACCTGAGAAACCTCTCAAACCAGATCGCCAATATGTTCATGAAACGGGATATCGGGAAGGGGGACAGGGTCCTTATTATGCTCCCGCGTGTGCCTGAGTGGTGGACGTTTGCACTTGCATCCATCAAGCTCGGAGCAGTCTTCTGCCCATGTCCGACGATGCTGACACCAAAGGATCTTAAATACCGGGTGAACCTCGGCCATTTCAAGATGATTATCACCGATATGGAGAATGCATGGAAAGTTGAGGAGATTTGTGAGGAGTGCCCGTCACTGAAGGTTCGTTTCGTGGTTGATGGTGAGCTGCCAAACTGGGTCAGTTACCCGGTAGAGCTGGACTATCCTGCCCCGGTATCACATCGCCTCACCCCGCTCTCCGGGTTCAGGAAGACAAAAGCAACCGATCCCATGGTCATCTACTTCACCTCCGGGACAACCGGAGAGCCGAAGATGGTACTTCAGGACCACAGCTACCCACTCGGCCATATCATTACAGGAAAATACTGGTATGACCTGAGGGATAATGATCTCCACCTGACCCTTGCTGATACCGGCTGGGCCAAGTCATCATGGGGCAAGTTCTTTGGCCCGTGGATCTGTGGTGCCTGTGTCTTCGTCTATGATATCAGGACGAAGTTTGTCCCGACCGAGATCCTCCCTCTCCTCGAAAAGTATGAGATCACAACCTTCTGTGCACCGCCGACGATATTCCGGATGCTGATCCTTGCAGATCTTGAGGCCTTTGACCTCTCGGAGTTACGACACTGTATCAGTGCAGGAGAGGCATTGAACCCGGAGGTTATCCGTGTCTGGAAAGAGGCGACGGGTGTCACTATCTTTGAGGGATATGGCCAGACCGAGACGGTCCTCTGCGTCGGTACATTCCCCTGCATGGAGCCAAAGCCGGGGTCTATCGGACGGCCGGCACCCGGATGGGAGATTGAGCTCCTGGATGATGATGATACCCCGGTTCCCGTTGACGAGGTTGGAAAGATAGCAATCAGGACGAATCCGCGGCCGGTCGGTCTCTTCCGGGGATACCTCGAGAATGAGGAGGCAACAAACGAGGTCTTTGCCGGGGATTACTACTACACAGGCGACAAGGCGACGAAGGATGAGGACGGGTACCTCTGGTTCGTCGGCCGTGATGATGATGTCATCAAGAGTTCGGGGTACCGAATCGGTCCCTTTGAGGTGGAGTCTGCTCTCCTTGAGCACCCTGCGGTGAAGGAGTCAGCCGTCGTGGGTGCTCCGGATCCGATCAGGGGGACGATCGTCAAGGCATTTATCATCCTCAAGGATGGATGTACACCCTCCGACAAGCTGATACGTGAGATACAGAATCATGTCAAAAATGTCACCGCCCCGTACAAATACCCACGTGCCATCGAGTTTGTGGATGACCTCCCAAAGACAATCTCTGGAAAGATAAAGCGAAAAGAGCTACGGGATAAGGAGCTTGAAAAATACAGCTCCGGATAACCATCTATTTTTTGTCAAACCGCCGGGCACCAACTGCGGTGATGATTGCGGCAATCGGGACGACCCCTGCCATATAGGCGAGGAAGAGGATAACAGAATATGCCGGCATGATGATCATCGCGACAAAGATGACTCCCGCGCCGATACCGAGTGCGATGAGGCTGTTTCCTACCCATGCTATCAGCCCATCGGGATCTGCACAGGTCTTTGGATCATAGCCGGCGATGAGGCTTGTCTTCCGCTTCACCTTGATCAGGTACCCGAGTGCCACAAAGACGATGGCGATGAACTCGGTGATGAGCAGGAGGAGGAGGGGGGCTTCGAACATTGTCACCTCCCCTCCGCAGTTGTATACGCATCATACATACTGTAAATCCAGACGATCAGATAGAACGGGATCCCGATGAGAACCGTCGAGAGGCCTGCAAAGATAACCGCAAGGATGAAGAGGGCTATTGCTTTTAAGAACTGCCCTGTATAGAACTGGCCAAGACCGGGGATGAAGAAAGAGAGGATGACTGCCAGAACGGGAGATGCCATGGTAGAAAATCAACCGCCGAAGATAAAAGAATTATGCAGGATGGCTGTATCTCCTGATCTCCCCATGCGCAGTCAGCCTGCCATCTTCGCCGAGGATGGAGACGGCCCCATGGCCGCCGCATATGATACAGCGACCTCCCCGCTGCTTCATCGTGGTATCGATCTCCTCTGCCAGTTCAAGCAGTGCCCGCCGCTCCTGGCGTGCAAGATCGGAGTCCACATTGACCGAGGTGACAAGGAAATCGGCAATCGAGTTATACTCCTTCCGATCCTCGGTCAGGCTGCCAAAGTTCATGAGGGCATCACTTGTGAAGAGGAGGCCGAGATCAGGGGCGAGGATGAAGACCTGACCGTAGATATGGCCACCGAGGCTCTCAAGCACTTCAAAGCGGTGATCGTTAAGGGTGAAGGTATCAATGATCGGAAAGATTCCGCGATAGCCAAGAATGGTGGTTGGGAAGAGGACCGGATCCTCAGGCGGGGTGAACCGGGAGAAGAGGTTGATGATCCCGGTATAGACGGCCTCAAGGATCAGCCCCTCGCTTCGTGATCCATATCCTCTGTTCGAACAGTCGATGATCGCCGCTGTCCCATGATGGAGATGGGATCTGCTCCTTATGAACCCTGCACCCCCACAGTGATCTGCATCTGCATGGGTACAGATGAGGCGGGAGATCTCCCCAAATCCACGGAGACCGGCTTCAAAGAGGAGGCGTTCAATATCCTCATGATAGATGCCATACCCGGTATCGATCATCAGCCGCTCTTCACCGATATCAAGGAGGAAGATGCTCCCTCCACCGGGAGGCTGGATGCAGGTGAGGTTACAGTCACCGGTAACTTCGATCTGCTGAATATCAGCATAAAACCCGGGGCCGGATGTTTCAGCGAGGAACGTCCCGATGCGGTGAATCTTTTCAAAGACGATGTGTGGATCCTCGCCGCGGTTTGCCAGCTCCTGGACGACATGATTGATATCGCCGAGGAACGGCAGAAGAAAGTCATCATTCATCTCCCCGATGAAAGGACGAATCTTCTGGGCGAAGCAGATATAGAAGATCGTCTCGTCCAGTGCTTCACCGAGGATATCATACTCAAGGATCTCCAGCCGGTATCTGCTCTTGATGGCATTGATCACATCATCGACCTTTGGAGAGTCGATGACATTGAGACGGATCGTCAGGCGGTCAGGATGCTGGCCGGTATCATCAAAGTCGATTCCTGCAACATCCGCACCAGCCTCCGCACAGGTGTTGAGGACATCATAGAGAGCGCCCGGCTGGTGAGGCATCGGAAGATAGATGTGAAAGAGTAGGATATTCACCGGAGGGATACTGGACTGGAGATAGCCGAGTCGGCCAAGCCCTTCCCGGATCGCTCCATACCTCTCTTTTGTTGCAGTCACCTCAAAGAAGACCGTATTTTTATCGATCCTCCTGTCAAACGATATCCGGTTGATATTACCATTCTGCTGCCTGATGAGATCTGCGGCTTTGATGAGTGACCCCGGTTCATCCGGCATTCTGGCGATGAAGGAATATTTCTCTTCCATTGTCAGGGTATTCTTTCGATCCAAAGACCGTTATACTTTCTGACCCGGTTTCTCCATCACAATTATCTGTTTATACCGGTGATCAGGGTATATGCAGATGATGATCGGAGATCAATTCACCGAATCGATCTCAGGAGAACGAACCCGGATTATCAATCCGGCAGACGGAAAGCCGGCAGGTGAGGTTCCTAAAGGCGGAAAGGAGGATGTTGATCGTGCGGTCATGGCAGCCGGTGATGCCTTCCGTTCATGGTCAGACCTCCCCACATCACGGCGGGGGATGGTTTTCTGGCGGTCTGCAGAGCTGATCCGGAGGGAAGCAGACCGGCTTGCCCTCATTCTCACCACCGAACAGGGAAAGCCTCTCAGGGAAGCAAAGGACGAGGTGCTTGGGGCAGCAGCAGTCTTTGAGTATTATGCCGGATCGGCATCCCTCATCACCGCAGGATATGCAGACCGCCTTCCGCGATACGGGTACGGGGTAGTTCAGAGGAGGCCCCTTGGTGTCTGTGGGGCGGTCATTCCATGGAATATGCCGGTTCTGATCGCTGCATGGAAGATAGGCGCCGCCCTCATCACCGGAAACACCCTCGTCCTGAAGCCCTCCATCAATGCTCCGATGGCGGTCCTTGGCCTCGGAGAGGTGATGATCCGATCCGGGCTTCCACCGGGTGTCCTCAACATCGTCACCGGGAATGGAAGAGAAGCAGGTGATCCCCTCATTGCACACCCTGATGTCAGGAAGATCTCCTTCACCGGCGGGATCGAGACCGGAGAGCATGTTGCGGAGGTGGCCGCACGAACGATGAAGCGTCTTACCCTGGAACTCGGCGGCAATGATCCGATGATCATCTGTTCGGATATGGATCCTGCAATGATGGCAGACGCCGCCCTCCGCTTACGCCTCTACAATGCAGGACAGATCTGTACCTCACCAAAGCGTATCATCGTCGAGGAGGGGATACATGATGCATTCACCACCCATCTCGAACGGTTGATCAGGGATGTCAGGGTTGGTGATGGGACCGATCCCGGCTCGATGATGGGGCCGCTGAATAATGCCGCGGTCCGACAGTCAGTCGAGGATGCCGTGCAGGCGCTCGAAGACGAAGGGGCAGCCATCATCAGGGGGGGAATGCCTGAGGGTCTCCCTGAAAATGGCTTCTTCTACCATCCTGTCCTTTGTACCGGAGTTTCGGAGGACTCAAAAATTATGGCGGGGGAGATCTTTGGCCCCGTCCTTCCGATCATACGGGCTGCTGATCTCGATGATGCCATTATGATCGCAAATGATACGCAGTACGGCCTTGGTGCATCGATCTGGACCCGTGATATTGCAGCTGCTGAGAATGCTGCTGAGGCGCTGGAGGCGGGTATCGTCTGGGTAAACCAGCATATGAAGCTCCCGCCCGAGGTTCCGTTTGGCGGCATCAAAAAGAGTGGATCTGGCCGGGAGAATGGCCTCGCCTTCATTGATGCCTATACTGAAGAGAAGACGATTCTCATAAACCGTTAGAAGCCTTCTTCAGCCTGATGGTGAACAATGCACCCTGTGTATGATCACCAGGGACTCGATCCCCGACCCGGATCGATCCCCCATACCGATCCTGGATGAGCGTCTGGACGATGAAGAGGCCAAGTCCTTTGCCCCGGACCCGTTCTGTGGTACCACGCTGGTATCGGGCAAAGATATGGGGTTTAACCGAATCTGAAATGCCCGGTCCGGTATCGCTGATACGAATAACAGCTTCATCATCCTCTTCTTCAACATCAATTGAGACTGTAACGTCATCACCGCCAAACTTCAGGCTGTTATCGACGATATTGGTAAATGCCTGTGAGATGAGGGGATCTGCAAGGACCAGAATGCCATCCTTCATCCTCAGCGTTATCCTGTCATCGCGTTCCTCTTCACCTGCGAGTACTGATCGGAGCGAGACGGTGGTGAGTTCGCTCTCCATCTCCTGGATCCTTCGGAGTGTCGTCACATTGCCGATGATCTCATCACTCTTTCTAAGGGAGAGCCTGACCTTCTCGATAAAGGAAGCCAGAGCCGGATCACTCTCCTCTGAGAGGAGCTCAAGGTAGAGCTGGGCGGTATGGTTTGTGTTGTTGATATCATGGGTGATGATATCAAGATAGAAGTTCACCTCGTCATGGGCATCCCGGAGTGCGGCGGTGCGATCCAGAACCTTCATCTCAAGTTCATCATTATGCTGCCGGAGCTCCTCTTCGGAAGCCTGTAAGCGCTCCATCATATCCTTGAGGGATGCAACCATCGCTGCCATGGAGAGAGAGAGGGAACGGACCTCCGGAAGCTGGGATTGGCGGATCGGGTGATCAAGGTTCCCTGTTCTGATGGCATGGGTATCCTCGACGAGATGATCGATCGGCCGGGTGATGAACCGGGTCGTTGTGAAGGCGACTGCACCACCGACCAGGATTGCAAACACGGCGATGATCAGATGCGACATGAAGAGATTATGTAACTTCTCCTGGACAGGTGCTGTTGTATACGTCAGTTCAGCGACGAGGTTCATCTCAGGGGGATTGTCATTTCCGGTGAGATCGATGAAGAGATACCGGGTGAATGTTGCTCTCTCTGGATCCTCGATGACATACCCTTCACCAGTCTCAAGGACAGATTGAATGATCTCTGTTCTGAATTCCTCGGATATATACGATGAGTTCCCGACCTCATCACCGAGGAAGTTAAAGATCCGTATTGATGTCAGGTATGGATTCATATCCTGAATCTTCGTCGCCGCCTCTCTGAACAGGAGGGCGGAACGCATCATTTTGATCTCATCATCGATGTAGCCTATCTCAAGGATATACCGGTTGTCCGCTGTCGGGTGATAGACAAATTTTCGTAGTTTTCCCGTCTGGAACTCGGCGGTTATCCTGTCAGAGACGAAGACGTTTCCCTCCCGGATGCTGGTCAGGCGGTTGTAAAAAGATGGATATACAGAGAAGTCCATCAGGTGATCTGGTGGATATGTGGTGTACTCAACGACACCCTTCTCGTTGATGATATAGAGCTCATAGCCATCCCCAAACGATGCCTTCAGCCCTTCAAGATCCATCGCAGCAGGATCGCCCCCACTCTCACGATAGGCGGTGAGAAAGCGATCCATCTCCCCTCGGAGGCGGTAATCAAGGGACTGGTCAAAGAGACGGAGCCCCTGATCGGTGAGGATCATCGACTGGAGAAGACTGTATTCGGTATTCTCCTGGAGGTTCTGGGTGTGTGTCTCGAGGGTATTCTTTGAGCTCTGGTAGTTGAGGTTTAGGATGACCCCTGTGATCAGGAGGATGATGACGATGATGATCCCCATCAGAAGCCAGCGAAACGAGACATTTCCAAAAAAACTACCGACCACAACCATCCTCCCTCTTTAATGAATAGTACGGAACAATAGAAAGTTGAGAGAAACGATAAACATTGCTATTACCCTCATTTAATTATACAGTCGGGATAACTCCCATGAAACAAGAGGGGTATAGTAGCAACGGATCAAGAAGGAGAAGAATTTATTTGTTATTTGTCGCCTTCTTCAGTGTAACAATGAATGTCGCCCCTTGTGTATAGTCTCCAGATATGCGATCCTCTACCCGGATCGATCCTCCATATCGATCCTGAATGAGTGTCTGGACGATGAAGAGGCCAAGTCCTTTGCCCCTGACCCGTTCGGTGACTCCACGCTGATAACGGGCAAAGACATGGTGTTTAAGAGAGTCAGGAATGCCCGGGCCCGTGTCACATATTCTGACCTCAATGGTATCCTCTCCTTCGGTGACGGTTATGGTTACAATAACATCATCTCCACCAAACTTGAGGCCGTTTTCGATGATATTGGTAAATGACTGTGAAATGAGGGAGTCGGCCAGGACCATGGGATCCTGACCATCCAGGGCGACCGTTATCCTGGAGTCACTGGACCACTCGCTTTCCAGTAGTGGAGCCAATCGAATTGGTTTGAGTTCTTTCTTCACGTCCTTGATATGCCTGAGTGTTGATATATTGCTGATAATATCATCACTCTTTCCGATTGCCTGCCGCACACCATCAATAAACGGGGTTCCTTCTGAGTTCACTTCATAAGAAAGGAGTTCAAGGTAGAGCTGGGCGGTATGGTTGGTATTGTTGATATCATGGGTGATGATATCAAGATAGAAGTGAACCTCATCATGGGCGTCACGGAGGGCTGCCGTACGCTCCTCCACCTTCACCTCCAGTTCATCATTTTGCTGCCGAAGCTCCTCTTCAGATGCCTGAAGGCGCTCCATCATATCTTTCAGGGAATCGACCATCTCGGAAAGGGAGAGGGAGAGGGAACGAACTTCTGGAATTTGGGATTGCCGGATCGGGTGGTCGAGATTACCCGCTCTGATAGCCTGGGTATACTCGACGAGATGATCGATCGGCCTTGTGATGAATCGGGTCGTGGTAAAGGCGACACCACCGCAGAAGATTAACGCAAAGCCGGCGATGATCAGATGCGACATGAAGAGGCTGTTTAGCTTCTCCTGTACAGGTGCTGTTGTATACGTCAGAGAACTTCGAATAACCTCGTTCCATCGAAAGTACTTTATAGTGTGTGATCGATCAGTACTCAATGAGCACGTTCTTTAATTTTGCAATTAAGGA